>DAIRVL010000035.1:0-18510 GCA_036802845.1 Pseudomonadales bacterium
GGAAGAGCGTAAACGAGCAGCAAGGGTATCGGAAGCGAGGTGGGCAGTATGCCTGAATACGCGCAGTCATGGTGCACGTGCGGGTGTTTAAAATTAGCTTGTCAAGCCGTCTAATTGGTGATAATTAGAAGCCCTGTTTGTGTGCGCATTTTTGACCGGTCAGACCGCACTAAAATGCGACAGCCTGGCGGCTTAAACGTTAATGCCAAACGCTTGCCAGCAAAACCACATGACAGCGCTTTTCGCCCCGTCTATGGCTGAAAACATTCGAGATCACGGTCATCAAACTACCTGCCTGTCTGGAAACGGTTTTACAGTTTTATTCCCCTTTCAGCAGCACGTGCCAATCTAAAAACGTTTTTGTTTTATTGAGATTTTGTTCTTATGTACAAGACTATTGTGGTGGTTGACACTGATGATACCGAACTTCAAAGCCGTTTTGAGAAAGACCCTGTCTTGCTTGTTATTAGCTTTCAACGTTATTTGACCGACTACCCCAAGCTCAATGAACCTAAAACCCGGGTCATTAATCTGTGTGACACGGCCCATTATTTAAGTAAGGGTTATTACTGTTCTTTGCTGGCGGAAGCCAGACAGCACAAGGTCTTGCCCAGTGTTAAAACGGTTAACGATTTACGCGACTCGGGGCAGGATCATGCCGACAAGCTGTTGTTTGGCACGGGCCTGGCCGATATTCTGGGCGATTCGCCTAAAGAATTGCTGGTGTTTTTCAGTTGGGCAGAAGAAGAACGTTATCAAAAACTGGCGCGTAAAATTTTTGATATTTATCCAGCGCCCATTCTTAAAATCAGTTTGCGCCGCGAAAAAAATAATATTTTGTTCAAGGTCAAACATTGTGCGTTTGTTGAATTAAACGCTGAAGAGCAGCTCCTGTTTATTCAACGTCTGGAATTGTTTACCACAAAAACGTGGCGCGTACCGTTTTCCAAAAAACAGCACCGTTGGGACATGGCTATTCTGGTGAATCCCGATGAGCCGCATCCGCCGAGCAATAAAGAGGCTATTTCACGTTTTATTCGAGCGGCGGCCAAGGTGGGCATTCATGCCGAAACCATTACGGCGCAGAATATGCAGCAGCTGTCGCAGTTTGATGCACTGTTTATCCGTGAAACCACCGCGATTGATCATCATACCTACCGCATGGCCATTCGCGCCGAACAGGAAGGGTTGGTGGTGATTGATGATCCAACGTCCATTCTGCGTTGCTGCAATAAGGTTTTTCTGCATGACGCCTTCACTTATAACCATGTGCCGTCGTTACGCACACGCGTGCTGGCCAGTTCCACGCCACAAGATATTGATGAAGTAGAAAGTTATTTTGACTATCCCATGGTGTTGAAATTGCCTCAAGGTTCTTTTTCCAAAGGGGTGTATAAGATTAATGACCGTAAGGAGTTAGAAGCCAAGCTGACTCAGTTATTCAGTAATACAGCACTGGTACTGGTGCAGGAATATCTTTATACCGATTTTGACTGGCGGGTGGGTGTGCTGAACGGCCGTGCCATTTACGCGTGCCGTTATCATATGGCCCACAATCACTGGCAAATTTACAACCACGATGTCAAACAAAATTTATCCGGTGCCTATGAAACGCTGCCTACTTTTGAAATTCCCAAGTCGGTGCTTGATGCGGCCGTTAAGTCAGCCAATGTGATTGGCAAAGGTTTGTATGGTGTGGATATCAAACAAAGGGGGCATCAGGTCTATGTGATCGAAGTCAATGACAATCCCAACCTTGATCATCCGGTCGAAGATGCCTACTTGGGTAATGAGCTGTACATGCTTATTATGTCGGAGTTTGCCCGCCGTCTGGAACAAAGGGGTCGCTAAAGTATGCAGGCCGTCAGTATACGACGTGCTCAAAAAAGCGATGCCCCCGCACTGCTGGCCATTGAGCAATCCAGTTTTCAGAGCGACTGCATTTCGCCCCGGCAAATGCGTTATCTTCTTAATCGAGCCAAAGCCCTGACGCTGGTGGCCACGGTTGATGCGCAGGTGGTGGCCTATGCCCTGGTGTTTGTGCCGGCCCTGCCACGCCCGGCACGTTTGTATTCCATTGCAGTGAGTGAAGCATTCAGGGGGAAAAAAATAGCGCTGTCTTTAATGCAAGAAGCATTACGCGCCGCTGAACAGAAAGGTTACAAGGCCATGCGACTTGAGGTACGTTCTACCCACCAATACACTCGTGATTTTTACGCTAGACTGGGGTTTTCACCGATCAAACATATTCCACATTACTACCAGGATGGAGAAGAGGCCATTCAAATGGAGCGCGGGTTGACCGCACGCTCAGATATTTCTCAGGCCAAGGCGCGTAGATCATGAAAAATGTGATGCTGGAATTAACACGTATTATTCAGGAAGTGGCACTGGTAGAAAAACCTTCAGAGCAAGTGCAGCTGCTGGTTAATTCGGTCAGCCATGTTGTTCAAGCCGACGTCTGTAGTTTGTATTTGAGCAACGATGAAAAAGAAATGGTCCTGCTCGCCAGTCACGGTTTAAGCATGCATCACCCGGTCAAAATACCCAAAGGCAGGGGACTGGTTGGCTGGGTGGCGAACAGCCGTCTTTCACTGAATATTGAAGATGCCGCCACGCACCCGGATTTTTATTACGTTGCGCAAACACATGAGGAACGTTTTCATAGTTTCTGTGGCGTGCCGCTGGTACGACAGGGCGCGGTGATTGGCGTGCTTGTGGTGCAGAGCAAGGACAGCGTCAAACTTAACGAAGAGAATGAGGCCTTTCTGGTCACTCTGGCGGCGCATCTGGCCTTGATTCTGCCCGATGTGTCGCTGACGACGGATGCAAATAAAAAAAACATGCGTTACCCCGGTGTGGTGGGCGCTGCGGGTATTGCCTATGGCAAAATTCAGTGGTGTACGGGTTCACGCTTGCAGGATGTGCTTGAAGTCAAAAGTGGCGACACCGAGGTTCAACTGTCTCAGTGGCATTTGTTGGTAGAACGCACCCGCAAGGATATTTACGCCGATAAAAATGCCTTGGGTAATGTGGTGTCCAAAGAAGTATCCGGTATTTTTGATGCTTATCAAATGTTGCTCGCTGACCCTATGTTATCGGAGCGGGTCGAAACCGAGCTTCGTAACGGTTATGCCCTGCCTTCAGCCTTGAAACTTAGTATTCATTATTTTGCCGAATTGTTTTCGCTGATGGATGATCCCTACCTTCGGGCACGCAGCGAAGATATGCACCACTTGGGCAACAAGCTGTATCAGGTGTGGCTGGGCAGCAACAAGTCAGAACCAGTGAATGCTGAAGGCGATAAAATTATTCTGATTGGTGCGCAGGTTTTTGCGTCGGATATTGCCAATTTACCGCCGGGCACACTCGCAGGGGTGGTCTGTTTTGAAGGCTCGGCTTTATCGCACACAGCGGTGTTAGCTAATGCCCTGGGTGTGCCTGCGGTCATGGGTGTGGGAGAAATCAAGGGCCTCAAAACCGATGAGCTCATTCTTGTGGATGGCAATACCGGGCAAATCATTCGTCATCCAACCGAAACCGTGCTCAATGAATACAACCGTCTGATTCTTGATGCCAAGATGCTCACCTCCCAGTTGAGTAATTTGCGTGATTTGCCCGCTATTACGCTCGATGGCGCCCGTGTTCAGCTGTTCACCAATACCGGTTTGCTTGCAGACATCAGGCCGGGGCTTAATAACGGTGCCGAAGGGGTGGGGCTTTATCGGACTGAAATTCCTTTTATGATGCGGCAAAGTTTTCCTTCAGAGGATGAACAGGTCGAGGTCTATAAAACCGTATGTCAGGCCTATGCCACCATGCCGGTGTATTTCAGGATTCTGGATGTCGGCGGTGACAAACAATTGCCTTATTATCCTATCAAGGGCGAAGAGAATCCCGCGTTGGGCTGGCGAGGTATTCGCTTCGTGCTCGACAACGTGCAGTTATTGATGACGCAGGTGCGTGCCATCATCCGCGCCTCAGGAACTGACGTTGATTTGCATATTTTATTGCCCATGATCGGCGCAAGCAGTGAACTTGATGGGTTTCTCAACACCCTGGACGACGCCTGTGCTCAGCTGACCAATGAGGGCGTTTTGTTCAAACGGCCTAAAGTGGGCGTTATGGTTGAAGTCCCCGCAGCAATTTCTCTGCTAGCCTTATGGAAAGACAGAATCGATTTTATTTCTGTTGGCACCAACGATTTAAGCCAGTATTTGTTGGCGCTTGATAGAAATAATGCGCGTGTTGCCAAGCGTTTCGAACCTGTACACCCGGCCATTATTCATGAAATTAACCGGATCACCCAGATAGCCAGGGATTGCCAGCTACCCTTGAGTGTTTGCGGTGAAATGGCCTCCGACCCGGTGGCTGCCTTGTTGTTACTTGGCATGGGTGTTAGAAGAATCAGTTTGAGTTCGGACAAGTTGCCGCGTATCAAGTGGCTTATTCGGGCAGTAACAACTGAGCAGGCCGAGAAATTTTTACACCAGGCCTTGCAGTTCGATAATGCAGAGGCAATTCGTGCACAGGGAGAAGCTATTCTCAGATCAGCCGGTCTGCAGAATCTGATCAAACCGCGATAACTGTCCACTGCAACTTATTGTGGATAAACGCACATGACTCTGCACACACTTTTTAATATTGATCCTTATCAATGGTCATCCATTGGCACGGCCATTTTATGTGGCTCTATTGTCGGTTTGGAGCGCCAGTTGCGCGGAAAGCCGGTGGGTATTCGAACCTCGGCCTTGATTACTTTAGGCACCTATCTGTTTTTGGCCACCTCCTTTTTGCTTAAAGGAAATATCAACGACCCTTCAAGGGTGGTGGGACAAATTATTACCGGCATTGGTTTTCTGGGTGCCGGTGTGATGATGACCAAAGACGGTGCGGTGATGGGTGTTACCTCGGCGGCGACCATTTGGGTGCTTGCCGCCATCGGTATTATGATTGCTACCGATCACCACGAGGCGGCGATCAAAGTGTCCATTCTGGTGGTGATTATTTTATATGGCGCCAGTTTGCTGGAAGAACATACCAAAGCATTTAGTCGCGGCGTGCATGCCACCGTTAAAAAATATTCCCGTTCCGGAAAATAATCAGTGATAACAGAGCCGATTCACGAGGGTGACGCATATGAAAAATCTCCGCTTTTTCAGATCATCACCAAAAACATTCTGCAACATGGCTACAGTATTCACCCCGGCGCACTGCCAGATGCGTTGACCCACCGCCTCTGGGACTATTTGCAGACTCTATCGACTGAGCAGTTCAAAAATGCAGGCATAGGTCGTGAACAGCATTATCTGCGCAATCACCGCATTCGCAGTGATGAAATTTGCTGGATTCAAGATCAAAGTCCCGCCTGCCGTGACTGGCTTGACTGGGCCGCTGCCTTGCAAGGCCACCTTAATCGGCATTTGTATCTGGGTTTAAAAAGCTTTGAAAGTCACTTTGCCCACTACACGCCTGGTGCGTTTTATAAAAAACATCTCGATGCGTTTAAAGGGCAAGCGAACCGTGTGCTTTCGCTGGTGGTGTATTTAAATCCGCAGTGGCAAGACAACGATGGCGGTGAGCTGGTGCTCTATGTCGGCCACGATAAGCAGGAAAAACTCAACGTAGTGCCCACGTGGGGCACAGTGGTGGTTTTTCTCAGTGAAGAATTTCCCCATGAAGTCTTACCGGCTAGGCACGACCGTTATTCGGTCACGGGGTGGTTTCGTGCGCATGCGTCTGCGTCACCAGTTCTGTGACCGTTAAATAACAGGCACCTTCAGTTGTGAAGGTACCTCTGTTGTTTTTTATCTTGGCGCAAGAGGCATTAAACGCATTCTGACAGCCGGAGAAAGCAATTGCAGGTGTTGCAATTGTCGAAGGGCATCAGGTGCAACACAATTGCCTACTTGTTTGAGCTCCACGTGCAGCGGATTAAAGAACACATCCATGCCGGTATAAGACCCTGCCTCAGAGCCGCCGTGGTCACCCCTGTAGATAAAGGTTTTCACCGGGCCTCCTGGCCCCATGCCGCGTGAATTTTCTGCGTGATCACTGTCGGTGAATGCATCGGTGGTGACTGTTTCGCCGACAATTTTATTCACTGTCCATCCAGAGGGTGGCGTGTAATAGGTAATGGTCTGACTGCCTTCGGCCGTGGTCCAGTCACTTTTGGTTTCTCTGGCTTTCATATAGGTGGTGACATCCACACGAGAGCCACGGTTCACCCACTCTACGCGCGATGAAATGTCAGGCCCATGACCGTCATATTCTTTATCACCACGGGTATGAAGAGGGGTATAGGTCAGCTTAACGTCTCTGTTAAAGGCCTCCTCTTTGATTTGACACACTGGTGTAGCGGGTTGAATGACTGAAATAGACGATAATGTTTTGTCATTCCAGTTCAGTATGATGTGGTCACTGCTATTCGTTAGCCCCACGCCGTTAGAACCCAGATTAATAGTCATATGATAATGCGTAGGTCGGGCAAGATGCTGGGTGATATCAACGGACTGATTACCATTTTTCAGCGTGGCGGTAATTTCTGCGGTGTCAAAATCATAACCAAAAATTGAAACGCTATTCAGACGTGCCGGAATCAGTGATCGGTCTACAGCCAAAGGCACAACTTCACAAATGGCAGGTTCTATTGGAGGAATGGGCTGATTCAGCAGTTTGGCTTTGATTCTTTGTAAGGCTTGTTGCGCCCGCGTGCCAAGAAAATCGGCATTACAACGAAACTCGGTGCCCGCTGTGGCTACGCCACGATCCAGCACATTCTGCACTTCGTTACGTAATGACGATTGCGCATCGTCGGTCAATTTGCTGAGGGTGTCCTGCAAAATCGATTGCCACGCAGCAGAATTGATATTCAGTGCATCAATGGCATTATCAATCGTATTAAGGCTTTCCGTTTTTATATCGGGAACGGTTTCATCAACGGCCTTGTCCAGACTGCCGGCCAGCTTCGACAATGAACATCCAGAAAGCGGCAATAAAAAAACGCTGCTTGTCAGTGCAACGACCGTGATGCGTGTTTTTAAAGAAAAGCGCTTCATTTTCATGTGCTCCTTGAGTGGAGTCGTATAATTGAAACTCTATGGAAAAATGTCAATGCTAATAGTTTTTTCCGAACGGGCCACTTTTCGAATAATGTTGTCTTGTGCCGTAGAGATGTTGTCTAAAGGTGGCGTCTATTAAGAAACGGTGCGTATCAGGTACGCCGTATAGGCAATAAAACTGCTGAGCAAGAGTGTGCCAGAAGCGCGATTAATGCGACCCTGACCACGAAACCGGTAGCCAAAAACAAAAAGTGAAATGGTTAATACCGCTAAAACAATTGCATCGCGTGATAGAAGTTCAGGCGCAACCGTTAACGGCTGAATTAAGCCAGCAATGCCAGTGACCATAAGCGTATTAAACAGATTTGATCCCAGTATATTGCCCAGCGCAATATCATGTTGCCCCTTACGGGCGGCGATAGTGGAGGAGGCGAGTTCAGGCAAGGATGTGCCTACGGCGACAATGGTCAGACCGATAATCAGATCAGTCACGCCGAAACCCTGCGCAATTGCAATCGCACCCCAAACCAGAAGACGGGAGCTGCTCACTAATAGCACCAGCCCCATAAATACCCAGAAAAGGGCTTTTCCAATTGGCATGAGATGCGTGTCTAACTCCTCTGTCATGTCCAGATTTAATTCATCGACATTTTTTTGTCTGCTCTGCAAAAAAGCCCCTATCATCAACGCGGTAAAAACAATCAGTAGAACCAGTGCATCCAGACGGCTGACTTCACCGTCCCACAATTGCCAGATAGCCAGCGCCGTTATAAGTGTCAGAACCGGTAGTTCTTTGCGTATGATTTGTGAATTTATGGTGATAGGCCTGATCAGAGCACTTAATCCCAGAATCAGGGCAATATTGCAAATATTGGAGCCGAACACATTGCCCAGTGCAATGCCCGAGTTTCCTTCCGATGCCGCCAATGCCGACACCATCAACTCCGGTGCCGAGGTGCCAAAACCCACAATCACCATGCCGATCAACAAGGGTGACATGCCAAAATAACGTGCGGTTGATACCGAGCCATCGATAAAACGCTCAGCACTCCATACCAGCAGTACGAGGCTTAAGGCCACAACGATAAAAGCGGTCAGCATTAATTCCCCCTGTTAGAAAAAGTCCCACACACTGGTCGCTAGTGATTTGGGTCGGCGATGGGTTTGGTGTTTGGTGGATGCCTCATCAGGAGTGTGGGCAGCAAGGCGAGCAGAAATATACCGGCCACCAGATAAAAACTGTCGCGGTAGCCTAGCATATTGCCATGGACATAAATAATACGACCGAGATAATTGGCGGCACCCATTGCACGTACCGATTCTTCTACGCCTGACTGGGCCAGCAGTGCCGAGACGGTACGTAATAGTTCAGCGGTCATGACATTGCCTGCGTGCTGTGCATCTGTAAAAGCATGTACATAAAGCTGCGAACGAAATTCCAGAAAAACAGCCAAAAGATTGACCCCCAAAGCCCCCCCCAGCTGACGCACAAAGTTAATGCCTCCTGAGCCCTGACTCAACAGAGTCATAGGCAAGGCTTTCAGTGCGCCGGCATTCAGGCCCGGCATAATAAAACCCAAACCGATGCGACCCAGCATAAGCCAACCGGCAAAGTGCCAGAAGGAGGTGTCGATATCTGCAGCGGTCATCAACAGGGACGATCCAGCAAAGACCGCCAGGCCAAACAACACCGGCGCATAATGCGGCACCCTGTCGGTAATTCGTCCGGCCAGCGGAAATACCAGCGCCAGAATTAACCCGGCAGGCATCAGCAACAAACCGGAACGTGTCGGGGTATAGCCTTGAATAGTCTGCACGAACAGAGGCACAAGGTAGGTCGAACCATAAATACCCGCGCCATAGATGAATCCTACAAAAGCGGCGCCAGTGTACGCACGGTGTTTGAACAGGGTCAGATTGAGCATGGGTGCCGTCGTATGAAGTTCCCATACAATAAAACCCAGACCGGTTACCAGCGCTATGAATAGCACGACAAGAATTCTGTCCGAATCCCATTCATAGTGCTGGCCGTTGGATAAACCATAAAACAGTGTTACCAGAAACACCGACATCAGACTCAGGCCCATCCAGTCAAATTTGCGTACAGGGCCTGCCGTGGTGTCGCGTCCGGGAACAAACAGCATCGCCAGCACAAGTCCGGCCACACAAAAAGGCACCGCCAGAAAAAATACGTAACGCCAGTTAAAATGATCGACCATGAGGCCGCCAATGGCAGGTCCCAGTGCGGGTGCCAATACCACCCCCACGCCATAGACGCCCATCGCCGATCCACGCCGATCCGCTGGGAAAACCTGAAAAATAACGACCATCGCCAAGGGCTGTAGTATCCCTGCAGAGGCACCTTGGAGAATACGTGAAAGCACCAGAAAGGTGGTTGAGGGTGCAAATCCACCCATCAGTGAGGCCACAATAAAAACAACCATTGACAACATAAACGTGGCGCGCAAGCCATAGGATTCAACCGCCCAGGCATTTAACAGCATGGTGCCGGTCATGGCAGCCAAAAATCCGGTCGACAGAAGTTGGGCTTTATCCTGACCAATGCCGAAGGCACCCATAATGTCGGGGATGGCGACATTCACAATGGTTGAGGTCAGCACCGTTGCAATAGTCCCGAGCATCACCGTTATCGTCACCAGCCAGCGGTATTGCGGGCCATAGCGCTCAAACAGGCTCTCGAAGCTGTCTGCTTTGGCTGCCTCAGCCACGGGTGCTGATCTCCAGTTCAACCATCATGCCGGGTTTGAGTTGATCATTTTGCTGCGGTACGGCAACACGCACCGGCAAACGCTGGGTAATTTTGGTGAAATTGCCGCTGGGATTGGGATTAGGCAGCAGGGCAAATTCGCTGGTGGCGGCTTGGCCAACTCGATCAACAACACCTTCAAATACCTCGCCTGGCAGGGCATCAACAGTGACTCTGACCGCTTTGCCCACGGTGAAAAAACGGATATCGGTTTCTTTGACATTGGCATCAATCCATATTTGTTCCGGATCATGCATCATCAGCAGCCGTTGCCCCGGTGTAACATATTCCCCCACGCTGATGGACACCTGATCAACGACGCCTTTGAGCGGCATCACAATGGTGCGATCGGCAAGATCCAGTTGCACCCGCTGGTGTTGCAGGTTTAATTGTTGTTCTTCCGCTTCCAGCACCGCCAGCTGATGCTCCAAGACCGTGATTTCTTCGCGTGCGGTTTCAGCCTGGGCCAGCGTTGCCTGTGCATTTTCCAGCGCTGCTTGTGCCATCAGTACTTGCTGGTGTGTTGTCTCCTGTACGGTCCGGGTTTTGTCTTGCTGAACAGGAATCATTGCGCCGCCGACAATCAGTTTTTTCATACGTGTATTTTCAATGAGCGCTAAGTCTTGCTGTGCCACTGCGCTTGCCACTGAGGCTTCGGCTGCACGTACTACCGCTTGTTGAATATGAATACGGTGTTGGGTTTGTTGTTGCATCAGTTTGATACGGGTCTCAATTTCGGCGCGACGGGCGGCAATGCCGCTCAAGCGTGCGCTTAACTCGGCTACCAGTAAACGGCTTTCTCTGTCATCAATCTGCGCCAGCACGGTTGTTTCGGTGACAGGGTCTCCCGATTTAACGCCAAGGGCTGTAACACGCCCCGCCACGCGGCTGCTAATAGTAACGGTATCGGCTGCAATGCGGGCATCGCTTACCTCAATGTGCGTTAATTGCTGGTACAACCAAGCGCCTCCTGCCAGCAGTGTAATTGCACCTGTCAGCATAAAAACACGAGCGCGCTGAAATGTTTTGAGGGTGGTGTTTGTTTCAGACACGCCAAACGCTGGCTGAGCGGCGTGGGTTTCATTGTTTGCTTGTTGAGATGTATTCGGGTTTTGGGCAGGGGATACAGACGTGGACATAAGCGTGACTCATTCTATTTTGTATCAGTGGTTTTGTTCGGGTTAAGGGTGGGAGTGGCGCCTCCTAATTTGCCGGCAATGTGTTCGAAGGTTCGCAGGCAGATAGCAATATCGTCCTCAGCAACGCTGGCAAAAATTTCCTGTCTGACGCCTTCAATAACCCGCTGAATCTGCGCAAGTACCGGTGTTGCCTTGGGTGTCAAATGAACGGCTTTGGCGCGACGATCACCTGAAATCAGACGGCGCTCGATTAAGGCTTCGCTTTCGAGCCAATCCAGTGTTCGCACCATCGTTGGACCTTTTACACCGGCCAGTTTGGCTAATTCGATTTGAGTCATCGGCGCACTTTGTCGTGACAAGTGCATCAGAATTAACCAGCGCGATTCGGTCAAACCAAAAGGCAATAAACGGCGATCAATTTCGATACGCCAACCGCGCGCAATTTGACCCAGCAAAAGGCCAAAACGTTCATGAGAATCAGGATTTTTAGGCATAGATCAGACAACTCCTACAACGTGTATAAGTAGTATAGCTAACTAATAGCTAGCTATCTATTTAAATAGACTTTATTTTTCCGGCATAACATCGCAACAAAAGATGCTGAATATTGTAAAAATGAGTTCGCATTTGGGCTCAGCATTACAAGGGCCTTTGAAGGCCTCAATGTACGTGAGAACACTGGGTGACGCCTAAAAACAGTGCAAAAAATACCCTGTTTTCTTGATATTTCAACAAGTGAAACTATCCTTTGCTGTAGCTATTTCTGATCGTTAGATATAGCCCGGCAATAATTAATCTAAAAAGGGAATTAATGATGAAAAAAACTTTCTGTTGCGGATTGGTGGCGGTCTCACTGACGCTGCCTGTTTGCCAGCTCAGTCAGGCTGAGGTGATGTCGCCATCGAATATCAAAATAAGTGGTTTTGGTTCTGTTGTTGGCAACGTAACGAACAACAGTGATGCAGATTATCTTCGGACTGCAAAGGCGAATAATGAACCTGACTTTGTTCGTGAAACCTTTATTGGTATTCAGTTTAACGTGCCTTATAGCGATGAATTTGAATTTATTACGCAGTTTACCGGTGATTATAAAGACGATACCTATTCGATCAATGCTGAATGGATTGTTGGCAAATGGCGGGTGAATGACAAGCTAACCGTTCGTGGAGGACGTTTTATTCTCCCTCTGTTAGCACAGTCTGATACGGTGAATGTTAATTATGCCCATCCCTGGATCAGGAACCCTGCCGAAGTTTATGAGATGTTACCCATATCAAATTTCAATGGTGTGGATTTAATTGCCACCTTGCCTGTGGGTGATGCCTTTGTGATTTTACAGCCGTTTTACGGAGCAACTGAACTGCAATCGCCTTATGGTTTTGCGGGTGTTGTCACTACGGACATTGATTCACTAAAGGGTTTGAAAATCCGTTACGAAACGGATAACCATAGTTTTAATATCGGCGCAATGAAAACAGCCGTGTCCATGCGGGATCCGGGCGTTGTGACCGGCCTGGTGGGTATGAACGTGTTGCCATCAGCGGTATTGATCAGCAGAGCGCTGACCAATGAACCACTTGACTTCTATTCAGCAGGATGGATCGGTCATTTCGGTAATTTTGAGGTGTATTCCGAAGTATCACGCAGAGATCTTGATAACCCTGCGGTGTCTGCAATTGATGGTGCCTATGTCACGGGACTGTATAACATTGGTAAGTTCGCGCCGTCTCTTACCCTTGCAAAAATTAAAACAGAGCGAGGCAAAAATCAAACACAGGATACGGCGACCTTAAGTTTGCGACAGTCCTTGCTGCCTGGCGCCTCGCTTAAATATGAGTTGCAGTACGGCAAACTCGATGACTCACCTAATAACCGTGGTTTGTTCGCCTTGTCTAACCCAGCCACGGCAAAATTTCCCGATGATGTTTTGATGTTTTCTGTTGGTTTGGATGTTTCATTTTAATGTTTACCTGCAACCTTATTTAAAAGGATATGAACATGGTTTTACGACGAATAATAAAGGAAAACTGGGCCGGCAAAAGTGTGCTGGCTATTGCGGTGAGTGGTTTATTGTTGTGTAGCGTTAATGCAAAAGCAGAAAAAATTGCTCTAATTGTGAGCAAAACGTCACCTGTGGCAACGACAGACGCCAAAACAATTAAAGACCTGTTTTTAGGAAAGGTAGGCGCGATAAAGGGAGAAAAAGTAAAGCCGATTGCTCAGGATCAAACACGCCCCATTACGCTTTTGTTTAACTCAACAGTTCTTGAGAAAACCGAAGATCAAATGCGAGCGTATTGGTCGAGAATGGTCTTCTCAGGACAACAGTCACCACCACCATCCCTGGCAGATGATCAGGCGGTTAAATTGCACGTGGCCGCTGACCCCAGTGCCATTGGTTATGTGCAAAGTTCTACGGTTGACGACTCGGTAAAAGTGATTTTCGAGCTCGCGCCCTAAAAATTAGTTTAATCGTCAGGAGATTCACAGATTAAAAAGTAAGCGGTTTTAGTTGAACTGGCTGGACAGAGGTAGTGTGACAGTCTCTTTACGGCCAGTATGAACCCGGATTCCTACTGGTAATTGGAAAATAAACCCGTATTTTTATGTTATTAAAAATAGCAGCAGCGCTTGTGTATCACGCGTATTACTTTGGGTCTTCATGAATAATCACATCGGCATTGGGAATAATTGCACAAATGGCGGCTTCGACCTGATCGGCAATGCTGTGTGCTTGTTGCAGTGTCAGTTGTGCATCAAGATCAATATGTAATTGAATAAAGTGTGTAATACCCGAACGGCGCGTTCGTAATTCATGAATGCTTTTAACCTGCGGTATCGCTTCAGCAGTCGCAATAATACGGTTACGCATGTCGTCGGGCAGTTCGCGATCAAGCAAAATCTGGATTGAGTCAGTGACAATGCTCCAAGCGCTATACAAAATA
Organism: Pseudomonadales bacterium; assembly: GCA_036802845.1. Taxonomy (GTDB): domain Bacteria; phylum Pseudomonadota; class Gammaproteobacteria; order Pseudomonadales; family UBA3067; genus DAIRVL01. Next base: position 13,913 of record DAIRVL010000035.1, read on the forward strand.
TAAATGGCAATGACGATAGCAAATATCGGATCAACCCGCTGGTAACCGTAATAACTCAAACCTAGCGCCAAAAGAATAACCGCATTGGTGGCCAGGTCGGAGCGGTAATGCAAGGCATCGGCTTTAACCGCCAGCGAATCGGTACGTTTAACAACATAGGCTTGAAATAACAACAATAAAATGGTGAGTGCTATGGACACCAGCGTGACCACGGCGCCCCATTCTATGGCTTGCAAGGCGTGAGGGTTTTGTAAACGGTCATAGGCATTTACGAGTAAAAACAGTGCCGAAATAAACACAAAAATCGCCTGCCCCAGACCTGCCAAGGATTCAACTTTACCATGACCAAAACGGTGCTCATGGTCCGCAGGGACCAGTGCATGGGCCACGGCAAATAAATTAATGAGGGATGCCGCAACGTCCATTAATGAATCGACCAATGACGCCAACACACTAACGGAATCGGTGAGCCACCAGGCCGCTGCTTTGATTACAATCAATACGCTTGCAGTGGCAACCGAGGCATAGGTTGCCCAACGAAGCACCTGCTCATCAGAAAAAGACGCTAAACGCGCGCTGTGTTGAGATTGTTGGCCCATGTACTACAACTCTAAAAAAATGATAACAAGCGGCAGAATAGAGCAGCCATGGGCCAGAGGCAAATTGCAGGCTTACGATTTATTTTTACGCGCTGTCCAGAGTCGTGCCAGAAACAGTCCGGCTATCATCGCCGCAACGAAAATAAAGGTTGATGGTTCCAGATAGACCAGCGCCGCCAGCGCTGGCCCCGGGCAGTAGCCATACAGTCCCCAGCCCATACCAAACAACACAGCGCCAACGATTAACGGGCGGTCAATCTGGGTTTTAGTGGGCATATAAAACTGCTTGTCCAGCAAGGGATGGGGCTGTTTAAGAATAAAATGAAAACAAATCATACTGGTGAGCACGGCGCCACCCAGCACAAAGGCCAACGCAGGATTCCATGCGCCCAGAATATCCAGAAAACCCAGAACACGATCTGGATTAATCATCTCGGACAAACTTAAACCCATGCCAAAAATAAGCCCGGTTAACAAGGCAAGAAGATTTCTCATAGTCCACCCACCTGACGCATGACAAACACAGTGAGCATGCCAGTGCCCATAAAAACGAACACCGAGACAATAGACCGATTGGAAAGACGACTGATACCACACACCCCATGACCACTGGTACAGCCTGAGCCGATCGATGTGCCAAAGCCCACCAGGAAACCAGCTACAATTGTCAGCCACAGTGAGCGCTCGGCAAAAACGGGTTGAGACGTGCCCAGAAAAGCATCACTCACGACAGGTCCAAAAACGAGGCCCAGTAGAAACAACCATGTCCACCGGGTGTTTAAAGGCCCCAGCGTTAATGCCTGACTGAGAATACCGCTCACTCCCATAATGCGGCCATTAAATAATAAAAATATCGATGCAGCCGCGCCGATTAAAACGCCACCACCCAGCGCAATAAGCGCGCTTTCTACAGAAAACATACCTGGCCCCTCGTTACATCAATCGTAAAAGAATCATCAGCCTACCCGAACACACACAGAGTATATGCGGCCAGTAAAAAGAATTACAAACACGGGCCAGTTATAAAACCTTGTGTACATTCAGTAAAGTTTTATAACCACGGCCTGTTTTTAGGCACGGTGACAAGAACTGTGATCTAGTCTTAGTTTTGTAACTCCTTTAATTTTAATTTATATAGGCACAAGAATATGAAAATAAAAACCACCGGCGCATTAGGCGCAGTACTACTTCCCATGCTGCTTGGCAGCACTGCCGTTTGGGCCGCGCCTGCTCATAAATTTATGGTGTCTGGTTTGGCACTTAAAATATCTCCCGCCGAAAAGAATGACCCGGTTGTGTCTGATAATCCGCTTCTTCCCAATCCAACGGGGCTGGATTTAGGTGCAGACTCCAATACCCTGCCAGCATTGGGTCTGACGTATTGGCTGATGGACAATATTGTACTTGAAACTTATTTGTCGGTTCCTTCGAATCATCACATTGCTATAAGCGGTTTGGAAGCGTACGGAATTAACGGGTTCAACCAAGCTGCCTCCGCAGACTTGATGCCCGTGACGGTCTTTGCGCATTATTTGTATCAGATTCCTGATACCCGTTTTACCTTGACCGCCGGTGCAGGTCTGATTTATGCGATTTTCAGAAATATCAAGGTGGATGAGAAGGTCTTGACCCAGCTGGATCCTACTTTGAAATTTGAAGCGAACAATAGTTTCGGTGCTGCTTTGCAAGTGGGCGCTTTCGTTGATATCACGCCCGAGATTGTGGCCCGGGTTTCATACAGTACTATGATGTTTTCTGCCGATGCCACAGTCAAAACAGCCACACCTTTTGGCAACTTGACTACATCCCTCACGGTGGATCCTGATGTGTTTATGGCTGGTGTGGGCTATAAGTTCTGATGTCTGCGTCTGTGTGCGCAGAGGGGTACATTAAGCCCCTCTGCGCACACAGGCTCACTTTTTTGATAGTCAACTTACTAGGTCAACGGCAAATTATTTCTGAAAAAAAGAGGGATCATATATCGCATAGGAAGGTGCTTAACGCATTTAAAAAAAGGTAGCTCCCATGATTATTATTCATAGTACCTATGCCGTTCAAATGGATAAAAAGCCTATGCACACGAGTTAATGGTTCATATGGCCAATGTTGCACTGCGCTCAGAAGAGTGTATTAGTTATGAGTTTTTTTTTAGCGTGGATCAAACAGACAAAGTTTTGTTGGTGCAGGAATGGCGTTCTATGGAAGCCGCTGAAAAGCACTATCAGACCGCCCCCGTTAGAATGTTAACAAGTGAATTGCCCCGGGTTCTTGCCGGTGTTATAGAAACCCGTGCTTTTTCGGCACACACGGCTGCGTCCAAAGAAACGGACGCATTTAGTACACATCATGCCAATCCAGCTTACTTTAATAACAACAGAACCGTGCATTAATGCCCATCGGGATTGAATTCACGAATCAAAACAGGTGAGACGCATTCGATTTCGTTGAACAGATTTTCTGATTTCTGACACCTCCGCACGAAAAAGCGCACACTGTCGTTGACCAGGCACGGCATAAAGCGCTTTCTGCTTTTGACGCGATGGGTCGCGATATGTCATCCGCTGTTCAAAACTTCTAACTCACGTTCTAGTGTTGCATTACAAAAAAGTGCCACAATGCTGTGGCAACATCACGTTTAATAACGTGGCGCGCACGCCACGTGTTTACAACTTTTTGTTTTGGAGAACGCATTGAATGAATAAGCACCTTACTATCGTGCTGGTGACTTTGGCCGCAATGATCAGCACGTCCTCTATGGCGGGTTTGCCCACGCATGATTCCCAGGATAGGGCGCTGCCCTCTTTGGCGCCGATGTTGAAAAACGTTAATCCGGCGGTGGTTAATATAGCCACCTATTCTACCCAGCAAGCCTTGAATCCTCTGCTGAACGATCCCTTCTTTCAGCGTTTTTTCGATCTTCCCAGTCCAGAACAACAGCCTCAACAACGTCCTCAGAAACGCAAACAAAGCGCCGGCTCAGGCGTCATCATTGATGCCAAAAAAGGTATTGTTATTACCAATTACCATGTTATCAAAGGAGCCGAAGAGGTAGAGGTCTCGCTCGTTGACGGCAGAACATACAAGGCCAGCATCACCGGCGTTGATCCGGAGCTTGATGTTGCTGTGCTGACCATTAATGCCAAGAATCTGATGGCACTGACGATAGGTGACTCCAGTCAGCTTCAGGTCGGTGATTTTGTGGTCGCTATTGGTAACCCCTTTGGTTTAGGGCAAACGGTGACCACCGGCATTGTCAGCGCATTGGAACGTACCGGTTTAGGTATTGAAGGTTACGAGAATTTTATTCAGACCGATGCATCGATCAATCCTGGAAACTCGGGAGGTGCACTGGTCAACTTGCACGGTGAACTGATTGGCATCAACACTGCCATTATCGCACCCTCTGGGGGCAACGTAGGTATTGGTTTTGCGATTCCTATGAACATGGTCGATGCCAGCATGAAACAAATCATAAAAAGCGGCAAAGTGAGCCGTGGGCAGATTGGTGTCAGCATTCAGGACATTACACCCGATTTACGTAAGGCCTTTGATCTTAAAAATGGGCAGCAAGGTGTGCTGGTAAGCGGCGTGACCCAGGGATCCCCCGCAGAAAAAGCCGGATTAAAAGCAGGTGATGTGATTATGGCTATTAACCAGCGTCCGACACTGTCAGCAGGGCAGTTGCGTAGCCAGATAGCGATATTGAAGATTGGTGACGAAGTGCTGGTCAACGTGATGCGCGATGACAAACCCAAGGAATTCAAAGTCAAAATTGCCGAGCCATTGCTCAGTGCCGCAGCGAATGGCGCGTTGCATAACTTGCTTGAAGGCGCGACCTTCGAAAGCAACACCAAGGGCGGTGGCGTGCTTGTGTCAAAACTGGAGCCCAATTCACCCGCAAGTTTCAGCGGTTTGCGTCAAGGTGATGTCATCGTGGGTGCAAATCGAATCCAGGTAAACACCTTGCACGAGGTCCAGAAAGCTCTGCAACGCGATCCC
>DAIRVL010000036.1:0-9999 GCA_036802845.1 Pseudomonadales bacterium
GCCAGAAACTGGTCTATCGTCACACCCAGATCGCGGGTGTAAGAAATCTTGTTAACCGCATCAAACACCGAGAAATACAGCTCGCCCTGGCCAGCACCTTGAAAAGCCCCACCGCCGTTAATAGCGGCGTTAGCACCACCCGCAGCCACCAAGGATATCGCGACAGCAATTGCTTTCAGTTTAAATTTATTCATGATTAAACTCCTGTTTATATCGTTATGGCTTACGCCGTTTTAACTCCCGGCCACTTTCGCTCGCAACAGGGTGTTGCGGACAAACCGAACCAGAAAATTCATACTTTCACTTACGAAAAAAACCAGATCTTTTTCTTTTCTGCCCCGATTACATTTTCGCTTCACAGCACTAGCGCCTACGCCTGGCATTTCATTCACTACTACTTTTTTTATTAATCACAAAGCACTTTATGCGCTTCTATTCCGGAATTTATTCCGGTTACCGAGCATCTGTCAGCGCCGCCATTGTTAATGCTTAAGGTTTCATCGTGATTAATGCCGTGTTAAGTTTTTATATCAGCGACAAAACCATTCTAGATTATTAAAAACCTTTGTTATCAATATATTAAAACAACAAATCAACTTATTTCTATCGTTTAAAACTAACAAACAAGCTAAGCTGTTATTTTCTTTTTTAACTTTCTCACCAAAATTAACAGACTACAGTCATAACGAAGGTGTATCGTTTTGCGTTACGTCTGGGTCTGGCAGCGCGTTATCATTCATGCTTCAGGTTTCGTTATGATTAAGGCAATATTAATTTTTTATATCAGGCGCTGAATTTAACAAGCGGAACAAACACGGCCTTATACGCTGAGTTTGTGTATTTTTTGCGACCAACCCGCGCTATTCGCCAGCGTAGTCAAACCCTTTTTTCTTCGTCATATTCCTGTAGCAAAACTGCCATAAACTCGCTTCGAAAACGCAATTACTTAGGCAAGAGGCGAGACTTTTCATGCCCCATCAATGCACTACAAAAAATTGTTCATTACAGGCACGGCCAGAATCGGGTTTTACACTGCTGGAGTTATTGGTAGTAATGGTCATTATTGGCCTGTTGGCCGGTTATGTGGGCCCGAAGTATTTCACGCAGGTGGGCAAGTCCGAAGTTAAAACGGCCAAGGCACAAATTGTGGCGCTGGAGCAGGCCCTTGACCAATACCGGCTCGATACCGGTCACTACCCCAGTACCGAACAAGGTTTGCTCGCGCTTTTTGTTAAACCAGGTGATGAACCCCGATGGGAAGGCCCCTATCTGAAAAAGCAGGCGCCGCCAGACCCTTGGGGCAAACCCTATATCTATAAACAGCCGGGCGAACACGGCGAACTGGATCTTTTTTCTTACGGCAAGGACGGCCAACCTGGCGGCACCGATAACGCTGCTGATATCACCAACTGGTAAACAGTCATGCGCTTTGATGTAAAAGCACTCAAGGGTCGCGAAACGGCGCTTCTAACAGTTGAAGCAAGCAGCGCGGATGACGCACGCACCCAGGCATTGCGTCAGGGATACACCGTCGTTAGCTGCGCAGCGCAAAGCCTGCAGCCGTTTGCATTTTTCAAACGCCAGACACCGTTTCCAATATCACTGTTCAGTCAGGAATTACTGTCCTTGTTGCAGGCAGGGCTCAATCTGGTGGAAGCAATCAGCGCACTGGCCGAAAAAGAATCGCGCCACGAAATAAAAAAAATCTTTGATGGCCTGCTGCGTTCGTTACGAGAAGGTCGCTCGCTCTCAACAGCCATGGAACAATTACCCCACATATTTCCGCCCTTTTACATCGCCACCCTGCGCAGCAGTGAGCATTCAGGCAATTTGCATGAGGCACTGGTGCATTACATTGCCTATCAAGCACAAATGGAACTGCTGAAAAAAAAGATCGTGAGCGCCTCGATTTATCCGGTGTTGTTACTGGCCGTTGGTGCTTTGGTGATGGTTTTTTTAATGGCTTATGTCGTGCCACGTTTTAGCGGCATTTACGAAAGCTCAGGCCAGGACATTCCCTTGTTATCGCGCGCACTGCTCAGCTGGGGTATTTTTATACAAAATCATGGCAGCAGCGCATTGCTGGCGTTAGTAAGTCTGACAAGCATTGCTGGCTACGCTGCAACACGCGCCTCGGTGCGTGGCTGGTGTGTGCGTCAGCTGTGGCGAATCCCCACTCTGGGCGAACGCATGCGCTTGTATGAATTGACCCGATTTTACCGCACGGTAGCCATGCTGCTTCGCGGTGGCATTCCGGTGGTTACTGCGCTGGAGATGGTATCGGGTTTGTTGCAAACAGCCATGCGTACGCGACTGACTGCAGCCACAAGCCATATTCGCAACGGCTGTTCAATTTCAGACGCGCTGGACAGGGAAGGTCTCAGCACCCCTGTTGCACAACGTTTGTTATTAGTTGGCGAGCGTAGCGGTGAAATGGGTGAAATGATGAACCGTATCGCCGCTTTTTACGATGAAGAAATGGCGCGCTGGGTAGAATGGTTTACACGCATTTTTGAACCGGCACTGATGGCGGTGATTGGTCTGGTGATTGGTTTTATCGTGATACTGATGTATCTCCCCATTTTTGAATTGGCGGGCAATATTCAATGAACACGATGCATACTTTGACATTTGAAACACACAGCCCGTTCAACACCGAGCAGGTATTGGCTGCACGGCAACGCGCCTCGGACACCAAACAGCCCTTTATTCAGGTGCTCGAAGAAACGCTGAAAATGAGCCCCGACGTGTTTGTCACCGCACTGGGCCAGGCGACACATTATCCGGTATTGAGCATGTCAGACCTGCATGAACTGACGCATGACTTTGATACCCTCCCCTTTGTTGAGGCTGTGCGTCGCCATTGTATTGCCTTTCGTGACAGCAATGGAGCACTCTTGCTCGTCATGGCCGATCCCTTTAATTACGCCCTGCTGGCCTGGGTTGATGCCACAATCCGCGTTCAATACAGTCTGCATCTGGCCCATATCAGTAACATTAATGCCTATCTCTCGCGCCATGAAGAAAATCTGCGCGCGATGGACAGTTACATTCCAGAATCGAAACAAGTGCAGGACATTAGCACCGGCATTGAAGACCTGTCGTTATTGAGCATCAGTGAGGACAGCAGCGCTGTGGTTCGACTGGTGCATTCAACGCTCTACGATGCACTCAAGAGCAGCGCCAGTGACATTCACCTTGAAGCACACGCCACGGGTCTGACGATAAAATACCGCATCGACGGTGTACTGATCACCACCAGTGCTGTCGAAGGCAGTGACGTGGCGCAACAAGTGCTCTCTCGCATCAAAGTCATGGCGGAACTTGACATTGCCGAACGCCGTATTCCTCAGGATGGCCGCTTCAAAGTAGCCGTGCGTGGCCGCGAAGTGGATTTTCGCGTGTCAATCATGCCCTCACTTTTTGGCGAAGATGCGGTACTGCGCATTCTCGACCGCAGTTCAGTGAGTCAACAAAATCAATCGGTGCGCCTGGACAGTCTCGGCTTTGATGAAGAAACACTGAAAGATTTCCGCCGCCTCACCGCCGAACCCTATGGCATGGTGCTGGTCACCGGCCCAACCGGCAGTGGCAAAACCACCACCCTTTACGGCGCCATCACCGAAATCAACAACGGTCATGACAAGATCATTACCATCGAAGATCCGGTCGAATATCAACTGCAGGGTGTATTGCAAATCCCTGTCAACGAAAAAAAAGGGCTGACCTTTGCCCGCGGACTGCGTTCTATTTTGCGCCATGACCCCGACAAGATCATGGTGGGCGAAATTCGTGACCCTGAGACCGCGCAAATTGCGGTGCAATCGGCGCTTACGGGCCACCTGGTATTGACCACGGTGCATGCCAACAACGTGTTCGATGTGCTTGGACGTTTCATGCATATGGGCGTTGATCCCTACAGCTTTGTCTCGGCGTTAAGCGGCATACTGGCGCAGCGACTGGTACGAGTCATCTGCCCGCTCTGCGCCGTGGATGCTACGCCTGATACTGAATTGCTGCGTGTATCGGGACTGCAAAACATTGACACTCACGGCTTTTTATTCAGGGAAGGGCGCGGCTGTGGTAACTGTCGTGGTACCGGCTACAAGGGACGCAAAGCCATTGGTGAACTGCTGATATTAAATGACGAAATACGTGAGCTGATCGTAAGCCGCGCACCCTTGCGCAGCATCAAGGAATCAGCGCGTCGCGCAGGCACGCGTTATCTGCGGGAAAGCGCTTTGCGCCTGGTTCAGAACGGTGATTCCACCTTGCAGGAGATCAATCGTGTTACTACTACGTCGTAATAAAACCCAAAGTAACAAAAAAGAGTCTGACAAGGTTCAGCCCAAAAATAGCCTGTTTAACAAAGCGCCACTGTTGCAACAAAACACCTTGCTTGTTGCGCTAAGTCCAGAGCACATCACGTTAAGCCTGTTGAAACGTAGCATCTGGCGTGATGAATACAAACAAGAGCTGACACTGCCCTGCGTGGCAAACAGTGATGATGAGTTAATAATGTCTCTGGCCATGCTGGAAAATAATCTAAAAAAAGCGCCGTGGAATTCGGCGCGTGTCACCGTGGTGCTGTCGAATCATTTTGTACGTTACATGCTTATTCCATGGAACGACATGCTGTTACACCCCAAAGAGCAGCAAGCCTATCTTCAACACCTGTTTAACGAAACTTACGGCGATACAGCCACGAACTATGCATTACGTCTAAGCCCTGCTGCACCCGGCAAAGAGCGCATCGCCAGTGCGTTAGACAAAAACCTGCTGGAACAGGTGCGCAGTACTGTATCTAACGCTGGATTGCAGCTTGATTCAATACAGCCTTGGCTGATGTATTATTTTAACCGCTATAGAGATCAGATGCCCGACGCTGGCGGCTGGTTTGTAAGCGTAGAACACGGCATATCAGCCATTATCGGCGTGGCCAATGGCGCCTGGCGCCTGGTACACACCTTGCGCTGCGGCACGCTCTGGCAACAAGAATTACATGCCGCATTGGATCGCTTTTACCTGAGCGGCGAAGCAAACGCGATTCCAAAAACCCTGTACTGGTGTTCAAACGATACGCAGCATGATGTCTCGGCATTTAACAGTGCGTGGCAGCTCATCCGGCTCGAAACAAACTACAACAAGGGTAAAAAAATAAAGTCGCCCGTATTTTCCATTCAAGGTGAGCGCATTGAACCATGACCAGTAAATTCACCTTGATCTGCCTCTTGTGTCAACCCTGCCACCTGTCGACTGAATCCGGCTGCAAAGCACCGCTTTCATGCCGTGACCAACACCGGTCTGTGGCGTAATGAAAGCGCTGAAACTCGACTATCAGGCCTCATCACGGCAAGCAAGACCAATCCTGCTTGCTCTGAGTGTGCTGGTGGCCGTGCTTATGACTAGCGAGTACCGCTCGCTTTTGCAACAAAACGACGAACGCTCAAACGCGCTGCAACAGTTGCAGGCAAAGCATGGCGTTAAACCCGATTATTCAAAAAATGCGCTGCGACTGACCGCCGAAATGAAACAGATTCAGGACAATATTCTGGCCAGACTCCACTTGCCTTGGGAGGCGCTCTTCACTTCTTTGGAAAACGCGCAGGATAAAAAAGTCGCCTTACTGGCCATCGAACCCAATATAAAAACAGGCGCGGTGCAACTTACGGCCGAAACCCACTCACTGCAACAGGCGCTTGTTTATCTCGAAAAATTACAGCAACAAGCGGCACTGCAAGAGGTCACGCTTATTGAACATGAAATTGCGGTGGACAGCGCAGAACAAGCCGTGCGCTTTCGCTTGAATCTTGTGTGGAAGAACAAGTGATGAGCCCGCTGGAACAACAACTGCGCTGGTGGAGCGAACAATTGGGATGGGCAGGCTTGAGTGCGCTGGCCCTGGTGTTTTATGCGCTGCTGCTCTATGTCTTTGCAATTGTGCCCACGCAACAACAGCTGCTGCAGCTGGAACAAGACATTGTCATTGCACAAAAACGCTCCCAGAGCCAACAAGCCCAGACCCAAGCACAGGATGCCTCCGAGAATTCACTACAAGAACGTTTTTATAACGATTTTCCGCATAAAAACGACATATCAAAGGCACTGGATACACTCTTCGCCGCCGCCAGAGCGTCGGATCTTATTCTGCAACGGGGCGAGTATAAGTTGAAACGTGACCCACAGACACAGATCCTGCGTTACGAAATAGAATTGCCGCTGCAAGGAACTTATCCAGCCATTCAACGATTTACTTACCAGGCACTCACAGATTTACCCACACTGGCACTCGATGAAATCAGCTTTAAACGTGAAGCGGCTAACGACGCATTGGTGCAGGCAAAACTCCACTTTACACTTTATTTGCTGGAGCAGTGAGCATGAACAAAGCAAAAACGCGGCAGTGGATTCTTTTCAGCACATTAGCGCTCACCCTCGGTGCTGTTGTCTGGGTAAACCAGTTTCAGAACAGTGATGCGCAAAGTTACCCGCAAAAAATAAATGGGCGCTCTGATTTCTCAAGCTCTACGCTTCCAAGCCATACATCCACAGCAAACACAGTGATGAAAACACGCTACAAAAACAGTGAGCAGGATATTTTTTACGTTCCCGCCCTGCAATTCGTATCACCTGTTATTCCACAATCCTACACCCCCCCTGTTGTTATCCCGCCCCTTCCCTTCACCTATCTGGGGCGTGTCGTCGAAAACGGCCGCGAACGAATATTTCTTGCCAGTGCGCAAAAGAACTATCTGGCCCAACGTGGTGATGTCCTGGAAAATAACTACCGTATCGACAGTATCAACGACCATCAGATTTTATTTACCTATCTACCGCTAAAAATTGGTCAAACACTCGAAACTGGAGTAGCACAGTGAACTGTTTATTGGGCAGACAACACAAAATGAAACACCTGATCACCCTCCTGTGTCTTGTCTTCATAACAAGTTGTAACGCACCCTCTGAGCAACTCTCTCAGGCAATGGAAAAAGCACGTAAAATAAGCCCCATCAGTAAAAAAGAAGCTGTACGTCAGCGTGATTTGTCGATGTTGCGCTGGCAAAGCATGGCTGAAACAGCCCATAACAGTGGCGATCTCGACGGCGCCGAATTGGCTTACCGCAATTTGCTGGCCATCGACTCGGCTAATTCACGGGCCATTTACGGCATGGAACAGCTGGCGATTGAACGTCGTCACCGCGCCATTATTACGGCCGCCGCAAAACAACTCAAGCAGGGTGATACCGCAACCGCACAAAGAACGCTGCAGCCGGTGCTGATTGAAAATCCAAAACATCGGCAAGCACTTTCCTTGCAGCGTCAAATTGAAGAACTGCAACTGAAAAACAATTATCGCCCCACGCTTAATGACAATGCGCGCAAACCTATCAGCCTTGAATTCCGCGATGCCAGTTTACACACGATATTCGAAATGATTTCGCAGCTCTCCGACATCAATTTCATTTTAGACAAGGAGGTACGGCCTGATTTAAAAGCCAGCATTCTAATGAAGGACAGCACCATCGAAGACGCGGTAAAAATGCTGCTGCTAAGCAACCATCTGGAGCAGAAAATCATTAACAGCAACACCGTACTTATTTATCCCAACACGCCGGAGCGAAACAGCGACAATCAAGAGCTGGTGGTGAAAAGTTTTTATCTTGGCAATGCCGACGTCAAACAAACACTGAACATGATTGCCACCATAATCAAAAGCAAAGACATTTATCTTGATGAGCGACTCAATCTGCTGGTCGTGCGCGATACCCCCGATAGAATTGCTATTGCTGAAAAACTGATTGCATCACAGGATCTGGCTGAGCCTGAAGTGATGCTTGAAATGGAAGTGCTGGAAGTCAGCACCAATCGCCTTACGGAACTGGGCATCCGTTATCCCGATCAACTAAGCGCAGGCGTGGTGGGCAATATTGCCAACGGCGTTACGGGAGGGGCCGTAGGCGGCGTTTTGTCACTCAATCAGCTGCACAATATCAACGACGACATGGTCAGGGTAACCTTGCCCGACCCGACCCTCTTGCTCAAACTCAGCAAAACCGATACTGACAGCAATCTGCTGGCCAATCCCCGTATCCGGGTAAAAAATCGCGAAAAAGCCAAAATTCATATCGGGGAACGTGTGCCCGTCATCACCACCACGTCATCCGTGAATATTGGTATTGCCGAATCGGTTAATTACCTTGAAGTGGGGCTGAAACTCAGCGTCGAACCCGACATTCATATCGAAGATGATGTATCGATTAAAGTTGAACTCGAAGTGAGTAATATCATTGACACCATCACCACCTCGTCGGGCTCAAAAACCTATCGTCTCGGCACCCGCACGGCCCAGACCACACTGCGGCTGAAAAACGGCGAAACCCAGGTGCTGGCAGGATTGATTCAGGACATGGATCGTACTTCGGCGCAAAAAGTGCCACTGCTGGGTGACATTCCACTGTTGGGCCGCCTCTTTTCAAGTCATGGCAGTGACAAAAACAAAACTGAAATCATGCTGCTGATTACGCCCCATATTGTGCGCAATCTGGAACGTCCCGCTGTGGGCATTACCGAATTCATGTCAGGCACCAGCGCAAGTGGCAGTGTAAGCAGCAGCGGTTTTGCGCAGACATCATCCACGTACACCTCACCCGTACACGCATCACGCAATGAAACGCTCACTGATACCACTACAGGCGACGACAACGCAGCCATCACGCCCGTATCAATTCCTGTGCCCATGGAAACAACGGACAGTAGCACCAACACCGCGCCACAAACACAGCCACTCCTCCCTTATCAAGCGCCCGTGCTGCCACACGTTCAGCAGGAGCAAAATATAAACCCTGTTATGTCTGAAGAAAGTTACTAAATGCGCCGCACACGACAGCGACACACCTCAGGCTTCACGTTAATTGAACTGGTAATGACCGTTGCCATTCTCGGTCTGCTGGCAACGATGGTGCTACCCATGGCACAACTAAGCGCACAGCGCGACAAGGAGAAAGAATTGCGCAGCGCACTGCGGGATATCCGTGGCGCGCTTGACGCTTATAAAACAGCGGTCGAACAGGGCAAGGTGGTCAATGGAAATCCCTCCGCCTCGGGTTATCCGCCATCGCTGAGTGATCTTGTGAAAGGGGTCGACGATTTGAGCACGGCCAAAGCCGGCAAACGCTATTTTCTGCGGCGTATTCCCCGTGATCCCTTTGCACAGGATGCAAGTTTGTCCGCCGAAGAAAGCTGGGGGCTGCGCAGTTACAGTAGCCCGCCGGACAACCCCCGCGCCGGCGATGATGTCTACGATGTCTATTCGCTCAGCACGGGAATGGGCCTTAATGGCATCCCCTACCGGGAGTGGTAATCATGATTCCACAAAAACAGCCTCAGCAGAAAGGTTTCACCCTGATCGAACTGTTGGTGGTGATGGCCATCATCGCCACACTGCTGACGCTGGCTGTGCCGCGTTATTTCAACAGTATTGAAAAATCAAAAGAAGCCGTATTACGTCAGGATCTGGCCACCCTGCGTGATGCAATCGACAAATATGTTGCCGACAAGGGCAGCTATCCTGCGTCACTGGAGAGCCTGGTCCAGGAGAAATATGTACGCCATATTCCAGTCGACCCGTTCACGCAGGCCAATGACAGCTGGTTAAGCAGCGCCCCGGATGATCCGCTCATGAGCGGCGTGAGTGATGTGCACAGCGGTGCAGAAGGTCTGAGTCGCGATGGCAGCGCCTACAGTGAGTGGTAAGTTCAGCAGCGTGCGCATCAGTAAACAATCCGGATTCACATTTCTGGTTTTGCTTTTTTTGGTCAGCCTCATGGGCGTTGGCCTGGCGGTCACTGGCGTACTCTGGCGGCAAGATGCGCAACGTGACAAGGAACGCGAATTGCTCTTTATCGGCGGTGAATTCCGCCGTGCGATCGCGCTTTACTATGAACACAGTCCCGGTTTGGTAAAGCACTATCCGAAAAATCTGGAAGACCTGCTCCAGGA
>DAIRVL010000036.1:10099-18503 GCA_036802845.1 Pseudomonadales bacterium
ACAGTCCCGGTTTGGTAAAGCACTATCCGAAAAATCTGGAAGACCTGCTCCAGGATAAACGACAGCTGACAATGCAGCGTTACCTGCGCCGCCTCTATCGCGATCCAATAACAGGCAATAATGCGTGGGGAACGGTAAAACACCCCGATGGCTCTATCATGGGCGTCTTCAGCCTGGGAAAAGAAACACCCATAAAACAAGCAGATTTTGCGTCCCAGGACTCACAGTTTCAGAACGCAAAACAGTATTCTGACTGGCAGTTTGTTTACCTGCCGCACACGGCTGCTCAGAACTAAAGAGCCTTATCAAATAAAGTTTACGCAGGTGGAATAAATTCGCACCTGCGACCTTGCAGCAAGATTGAACAGGTTACAAGGTTTAACGTTTAGTATTTACTGCGCCGACGTAACGCCCCAGCAACCAACAGCAACATAGCCATCCAGCCATTCAGACTGCCACCACCACTGCCGCCGCCATTACCAGCCAATGATCGGGAATTACTTGGCGTAGAATCAATCAGCGGCGCAGCCACAGGTGTCACGGTTACAGTAACCTGCCCCACAACCTCTTCAGCATCACGGGCATCTGAAACAAAATAGCTGAAACTATCTGAACCCGAAAAATTGGCGGGCGCGGTGTACATCAGCGTGCCATCACTATTCACCCCAACGACACCCCCTTTAACCGAAGTGTTATTAGCGCCCGTAAGATGCAACTCGTCATTATCGGGATCGCTATCATTGGCCAGAACGCTCAAACTTATTGTACTGCCTGCCGCCACTGTTAGCTCATCGTTAGACGTCAGAGGCGCCGTATTGGCCGTTTTGAATACCGTAATCTTGCCTGTGTTATCAACAGGAGAAACCGTGTAGAGAAAAAGACCATTTGGATTCGTTGTCAACGACACCACCTTACTACCACCTGCCTGCACTTCCATGAAGTCCAGCTTGTGGCTTTGCGGCAAGGTCTTGAATACAGTAATAGCATTCTCTTTGGCCGAGCTGGCATACACGCGCGAACCATTAGGGCTAACCATAACAGAACTGATTCCATTAAGCTCAGGCACCTTACGTTGACCGTTAATGCCATTTTGCGACCACGTTTCCAGAAAGCTCACACTGCCGCTGATAATATTACGCTTAAAAATCGCCAAGGTATTGTTCGGTGCGCCGGCCACCACATACAGGTTGACGCCATCAGGGCTCAAAGCAAGGGACACGGCGCCTGCCAGGCCGGCAACCCCCTTATTAGAATCGTTGCGCAAGGTTTCAACAAAACTCAAGGTGCCTGTGCTGATATTACGCGAAAAAACAGCCACGGCATTATCCGCTGCACCCGCAACAAAAAGATATTTTCCATCGGGCGTCAAGGCTAATCCGGCACTGCCTGCCAGACCATCCACACCCTTAATGCCATCATAATGGGTTTCAACTGCACTCAATTTGCCTGTTGAAGTATTACGCTGGAATACAATAACAGCATCGCTGCCTGACAGATAAAGACTTCTGCCATCCTTGCTAATGGCCAGATCGGCCAGATCGTTCAAACCCTCATAGCGGCTATCAAAGAGTAACTCGCCATTATTCATATCACGGCGATAAAGCACTACGGCGCTTTTATCAAATGACTTATGAATGGCATAAAGGCTCAGGCCATCGGGAGAAACCAGCACCTTAACCGGGAGTTCATTGCTGCCAAGATCAGACAGCGCAGGATAAAAACCAAGATAACTTGGCTGTCCATTGCTATCACGTTTAAAAAAGCCCAAACCAAAATCCGTTGTTGCTGCCACATAAATGTATTTATTGTCAGGAGAAACAGCCAGACTGCTGGCACCATGCAGCCCTGCTCCGTCGTTAGCGCCAATAAGCTCAAGCTCTCCTGCCTGAAGTGTGTTCACACCTGACAGCGCCATCAGCACCGCACCAGCCAGTGGCCGCAACAAAGAACCAGACAGCTTCTCAAGCCTTAAACCAGATATCGATACGCAGCACATAGACATCACACTCCTTAACAAGACACAACAGGAAAACCTTGCAATAGGTTTAACTCACGAATTGCGCGTAGTCTAAGCAGCAAAAATTACACGCGTGTGACTAATTAAAGAACGATTATTTTAAAATTACGCTGTTTTTGTCATGCAAATGTAATGCTGATGTAACCTTCATTGGTTTTAATCTGCCCACAACTATCCATCGAAGAATGATCCATATGACAGAAAAAATCCTGGTTGTTGAAGATGAAGATGCTATCCGTGAGATGCTGTCAATGACACTGACCCGTGCCGGTTTCGAAACAATGGGCGTGGGCAGTGTATCGCAAGCACGCGGTGTGGTCATGGACAAGCGTCCCAACCTGATACTCCTTGACTGGATGCTGCCAGACACAAGCGGAATAGAGTACGCACGGTCTCTCAAAAAAGATGCCATGACCCGTGAAATACCTATTATTATGGTCACCGCACGTGGTGATGAGAGCGACAGAATAAAGGGGCTGGAGGTCGGCGCGGATGATTACATCACCAAACCATTTTCACCCAAAGAACTGGTAGCCCGCATCAAAACAGTTTTGCGCCGTGGCGCACCGCCGGATGACAATCAGATCATCCAGGCGGATGGTCTACGTGTTGATCTCGCCGGGCACCGTGTCATGATTAACAACACGATTATAGATCTTGGTCCCACCGAGTTTCGCCTGCTGCACTTCTTTATCACCCATCCCGACCGGGTTTACAGCCGTAGTCAACTGCTTGACCAGGTCTGGGGTGGATCAGTGTTTATTGGCGAACGCGCCGTCGATGTTCATATCCGGCGGCTGCGTCAGGCACTCGCCACACACAAGCATGATCAATACGTACAAACCGTGCGCGGCACGGGTTACCGTTTCTCCGTGCTGGTGTAATCGGACCAACCTACAGATAGACCAACAACACCGTGCATTAACAGCAGGAATAAGAGGGACGCAGTCATCTGCTCCCTCAGGTGCATTTACTTATTGTTTATTTCTTGTTGCCCGCTTCTAACATCGCTTTTAATTCAGCCGCTGATACGTAACCAGAGATAATCTTGCCATCATCCAGGATAATGGTTGGCGTACCGACCAGAGCGATCTGATCAGCCAATTCGATGTTTTTGGCAAGGGGGTTATCACAGCGTTTTTTAGGCACATCCTTACCGAGTTTGGCCTCAGTCAGCGCCTTGTTCCGGTCACTCGCACACCAAACCGACTCCGCCTTGATGGCAGATTCCGAATAAAGTCCGGCACGGGGAAAAAGCAGATAACGAACCTCAATTCCGTAGCCATTGATCGCTTCGATGTCCTCATGCAGCTTGCGGCAATAAGTACAGTCCACATCACTAAACACCGTCATATGATGTTTTACCTCTTTAGGCGCGAAGATAATCATGCTATTGCGATCCAGCGACTCAATCAGCACCTGCCGTGCGGCAGAACGACTTTCTTCGGTCAGGTTTTTTTTCTGGGCAAGATCGAGCACCTCGCCCTTAATCAAAAACTGGCCATTGGCAGACGCATAATAAATTTCAGTGCCGTATATCACCTCATACACACCGGCGATAGGCGTCTGGACAATCCGGTCCGGTTGTTTAGCCGGAATCGCTTTTTGCAAGGACAGACGAATGCGCTCCGCCTCATCCTCGACCATGGGCGCAGTACAGCCCACCACCAACATCGTTAACATAACCATCCACTTTTTCATAAGCCCCCTGCGTTCCAGTGTGTCAATCACAAAAAATAAAACCAGCGGGGATTCTACCGTGATTTGATTACGACGCAGTGACAGCTCAAGCACAATCTGCATTGACAGGCCAGAACAGGATAAGAACGGAATATTTTTTGTATTTTTTAGAGGCAGGTTTGGAGCAGTCTATTTATTACTTTGTTTTATACATTACTTTACTGCGACGTTTACGTATTGTTTAGTCTTATCCCTGAAATACGCTTCAACATAGTGATAACTGAATTTTGCCAGGAATACGGTTAAAACAATTAAAAAAGCATTTACCAGCAGCGAGGTAAATCCTGAAACTTCGAATTTGAAAACATACTTTAAGCTGTTTGCAACAATGGATTCGGTCAGCATGCAGCATATAAATCGAATACGACCAAACACCGATTTTTCTGAACAGCGGCATTTCCAAACACTTACCGAGCTGGCCGTTTTCGCTCCACGAAAAAGCAATAATCACCACAGCAAACGAAATAATACTCAGCATCAGTGTCGCATAATTAACGTGCGCAAACGTGACAGCTGCAATCAAAAACACCACGGATACAGGTTCAATATAGCGTGGCTTTTTAAAACCAGGGCATTTCAAACGATATAAAAAGACCCCTAAATAAAATGCCGCCAGACACCTGATAAAACCAAAATCAAACGTAAAACCAAGCGTCGAGCTGTCTATCGAATATAACAATGCATACATTCCAACACTGATGATAACAGGCAGCCACAACGATCCTTTTTTATCCAGCGTTACCGCCAAGAGGTAAAACACAATATAGGTAAAAAACTCAACACTAATACTCCAGCTTGGGCCGTTAAAAGATAAGTGATCATGCAAACCCATCGAATGCAGCAAAAATATATTCGACACAAATGTCGCCACGTTCGACGTCGCAAGCTGATCCTGCCCCCCCCGTAACCCGCATTAAATAAATACTGTTTAATAACAACGTACGGGATAAACACCAGCAGCATAAACAAATGCAAAGGGTAAATTCTGCCCAGTCGCAGTAAAATGTAATTTGAAAACGACAAACCCTGCGCAATTTTATTTTTATACGCATAGGACATAACAAAACCAGATAGAATAAAAAAGAAATCAACAAACAAATAACTGTTTTTGACGAAACTGATGGGTTCGCTGCCAAAGTTAAACGAAGAGTGGAATAAAATTACCGCGCAGGCGGCTATGCCCCGCAATGATTCTAATTTGCCAAACATGGGGGCTTGCAGGTGTTAAGCATCGTTATAGATGCTGCCATTGACAGAAGCCTTGGGCTTAAAGCTTGCGAAGAAACAGGCATGCAGTGCCTCAAAAAGAAAAACCGCTTGGGTTAAGCAAGCGGTTTATTGATCTACCTAAACGTTAACTATAACATTGGTGCGCCCGGCATGATTCGAACATGCGACCATCTGGTTCGTAGCCAGGTACTCTATCCAGCTGAGCTACGGGCGCTTAAACCTTTCTTGCCGAGGAAGGCTGATTTCCTCGAAAAGCCTACATGGCGGAGAAGGAGGGATTCGAACCCTCGATGAGTGCAATACCCATACTCCCTTAGCAGGGGAGCGCCTTCGGCCACTCGGCCACCTCTCCAAAATGAGGTGCGAATGATATCACAATGAGAAAAAATTCAAAGCTATTTTAAGAATAATTATGCGCGTACTTAATTCGACTCATAAGAACCCGAATCCAATGATCCCTGGTCTTTCTCGCTCTGAATACGCTGATAGATTTCTTCACGATGTACGGCAACATCTTTAGGGGCATTAATGCCAATTCGAACCTGATTTCCCTTAACGCCTAACACCGTTATGGTGACGTCATCACCGATCATTAAGGTTTCACCTACTCGGCGCGTCAAAATTAACATCGTTCTTTCTCCCTACTTCCAATAGATTTAAATTACCTTTCGCAGCCGATTATAGATAGCTGATCCATCTAGCCAGGCCGCACCAATCATCCAATCTCGTTTCTTTAATTCAATCAAGAATTGTGGCGTTAGTAATTAATACACGAGCCACAGGCTCAATCTGACCCGCCATCACGATACTGTCATCCTAAGTATTGATCAGCGCCAGTTACCCAACTGTTAAAAAGCGACTCATCGCTAGAGAGTTCTGTTATGAATTAGTAACCATAAAACCCGTGCTTTCGTGCATGACACAAAAACAGCGTGCTACCCAGATCAGGCGCATGGAATCAATTCGACTCCTCAGTCACATCCAGACCAAAGGCGGTATGCAAGGCCCGCACGGCCAGCTCCAGGTACTTTTCTTCAACCACCACCGATATTTTGATTTCCGAGGTGGAGATCATCTGAATATTAATCGACTCTTGCGCCAGTGCCCTGAACATGGTGCTGGCGACTCCGGCATGCGAACGCATCCCTACGCCAACGATGGACACCTTGGCAATTTTGTCATCGGTAATCAGCTCGCGGGCATTAACATCTTTCGCCACTTGCTCCAAAACACTGATGGCACGCTGGTATTCGTTTTTGTGCACGGTAAAGGTAAAGTCATTGGAGCCATCCTGACCGACATTTTGTACGATCATATCGACTTCAATATTGGCATCACCCACAGGACCAAGAATATGCGCCGCCACACCCGGTTTGTCGGACACACCTCGCAGCGTAAGTTTGGCTTCGTCACGGTTAAATGCAATTCCAGAAATATAGGGTCGCTCCATATGCGCTTCATCCTCTTCACATGTGATCAAGGTGCCTGGCCCGTCCTCAAAACTCGACAGAACGCGTAAAGGCACATTGTACTTGCCTGCAAATTCCACTGAACGGATTTGCAGCACTTTTGAGCCCAGGCTCGCCATTTCAAGCATTTCTTCAAAGGTAATTTTATCCAGCAGTCTGGCCGCGCTAACCACTCTTGGATCGGTGGTATAGACACCTTTAACATCAGTATAAATCTGGCATTCGTCGGCTTTTAAGGCCGCTGCAAGCGCAACAGCCGTGGTATCGGAGCCCCCACGCCCCAAGGTTGTGATATTACCGTGCTCATCAACCCCCTGAAAACCGGCGACCACAACAATACGCCCTGCATTTAAATCGTCCAGAATGGCTTCGTTTTCAATACGCTGAATCCGCGCCTTGCCATGCGCACTGTCGGTGATAATTCGAATCTGACTACCAGTGTATGAACGCGCATCATATCCGAGCTCAATCAGCGCCATGGCAAGCAAACCAATCGTGACTTGCTCGCCGGTAGAAACGACAACATCCAATTCGCGTGGCGACGGGTTTTCAGACGTTTCCCGGCTCAAGGTCAACAGACGATTGGTCTCACCACTCATGGCCGATACAGCCACCACGAGTTGATGGCCTTCGTCGTGGAAACGGGCCACTTTTTTGGCGACTTCCTTGATGCGTGCTACAGAGCCAACCGAAGTACCGCCGTACTTCTGTACTATAAGTGCCATGGCTTAACTCAAACTTTTGTGGGATAAACTTTCGGGGGCCAAATTAAACACCATAATGAACAAAAATGAAACATAGACGAACTTTCCAGAAGCAAAAGAATTGGGCGCACATAATCAACGTGCCGCAACCCACTCTATCACCGACTTCAATGCGGCATCGAGTTTGGCAAGATCATTGGCGCCACCTTGCGCCATATCTGCACGACCACCGCCTTTTCCACCCATATGACTTGCCACATGACTCAGTAACTGTCCGGCATGAAAACGTTCGGTCAAATCATTGGTCACACCACTGATCAGCACCGCTTTGCCATCACAAACGGCCGCCAACACAATCACTGCACTACCGAGTTTATTTTTCATCTGATCCATGGTCTGACGCAGCATTTTGCTGTCAACATCGTCCAAACGCGTCACCAAAACTTTGACGCCATTGACCTCCTGCGCCTGTTGCGAAAGATCACCGCCACTATTGCTTGCCAACTTGGCTTTGAGTCGATCGAGCTCTTTTTCCAGGACGCGATTTTTCTCCAGTGTTTGTTTTGTTTTTTCAACAAGCAAGTCAGGACTGGTTTTGAGCAAATCAGACAAATGATTCAACGTTTGGCTTGTCTGTTGAGCCCACGCCAGTGCGCCGGTGCCGGTGACGGCTTCAATACGACGCACCCCTGCAGCAATACCCGTTTCTGCAATAATCTTGCAAAAACCGATATCGCCTGTGCGCCGAGCGTGGGTGCCACCGCAGAGCTCGACCGAAAACTTATCCTGCCCCATAGAAAGCACCCGCACCTCATCGCCGTATTTTTCTCCGAACAAGGCCATGGCACCGCTGTTTTTTGCGGCATCAATGGACATGATGTCGGTAGTAATCGGGGTATTGGCACGAATTTCGGTATTCACCAGATCAGTCACTGTTTGCAACTGCTCAGGCGTCATGGCTTCAAAATGGACAAAATCAAAACGCAGGCGATCGGCATTTACCTGAGAGCCTTTTTGCGCCACATGATTGCCCAATACTTGTCTAAGCGCTGCATGCAGAAGATGGGTCGCCGAATGATTAAGCGCGGTCGCATGACGCCTGGCTGCATCAACAACAGCCAGCACCGTGTCACCGACCCGCAACGACCCCTCAAGCAACTGGCCAAGATGAAGAACCACGTCACCTTGTTTTTGGCTATCGACCACGTCCATGCATCCACCGGCCCACGTGAGTTGACCCTGAT
>DAIRVL010000037.1:0-18389 GCA_036802845.1 Pseudomonadales bacterium
TGTTGTGCGGTGCAGTCCAAAAAATCCCCGCGCCATCAGGGTATGTTCTCCACTCTGATAGGCCACACGGTAGCAGCTGGCGACCCTCCTTAAAAAATTGTACTTATTATCAGAATCTGCGGGATAGTGTTACGTTAGGCCGCGAATTAATTCGCGGCATCTGTGCTGCTGGTGACTGAGCCGTTGTTTGCGCTGGCACAACTGTATCGTTTGATCAGTTTTCCATTTCTTCGGGTTTCGAGATGCACATCAAATTGCCACAAGCTGTGCAAATGTTTTAACACATCATCAACACTGTCTGCCAAGGGTCTTTCGTCTTGCTGAATATGATGCAAGATTAAGGATCGATCGCCAACGAGATTAACATTAAACACCTGAATATTGGGCTCATTAATGCTCAGATTATATTGTTGTGACAGTGCTTCACGAATGCCGCGATAACCGATTTCGTTATGAATGTTGCCCACCATGATGTTTTCTGATTTTGGGTCATCAAGCAGATGAAAAAATTTAAAATCGCGGATCAGTTTAGGCGATAAAAACTGCAAGATAAAACTTTCATCCTTGAAATTCTGCATCGCAAAATGCAAGGTCTTGAGCCAGTCGGAGCCTGCAATATCTGGAAACCATTGTTTGTCTTCGTCGGTAGGGTTTTCACAGATACGACGAATGTCGTTCATCATGTTAAAACCCAAGGCATAGGGGTTTATACCGCTGTAATAAGGGCTGTCAAAGGGGGGTTGATACACAACCGAAGTGTGTGACTTCAGAAATTCAATAATAAAACCGTCAGTGACCAGTCCGCGATCATACATCGTATTGAGCAAGGTATAGTGCCAGAAGGTAGCCCAGCCTTCGTTCATCACTTGGGTTTGACGCTGCGGGTAAAAATATTGGGCAATTTTCCGCACAATGCGAACAATTTCACGCTGCCATGGCTCAAGCAAGGGCGCATTTTTTTCAATAAAATAGAGTAGGTTTTCTTGCGGCTCACTGGGGAAGTTAGCTTTTTTATGTTGCCGACTTTCACCCGCTTTGGTGGGGATGGTGCGCCAGAGGTCATTAACTTGACTTTGCAGATGTTTTTCACGTTCTTTTTGACGGCGCTTTTCTTCTTCGGCAGAAATAGGTGAGGGTCGTTTGTAACGATCCACGCCGTAATTCATTAAAGCATGACACGAATCAAGCAGGCTTTCGACCGCTTCCAGGCCATGCCGCTCTTCACATTTTGAGATATAGTTTTTTGCAAACACCAGGTAATCAATAATTGAACTGGCATCGGTCCAGGTTTTAAATAAATAATTACCCTTGAAAAAAGAATTATGGCCGTAACAGGCGTGCGCAATGACCAGCGCCTGCATGGTCATGCTGTTTTCTTCCATTAAATAAGCAATGCAGGGATTGGAATTTATAACGATTTCGTAGGCAAGCGCTGAGCGGCCATGTTGATAACTGTCGGTATGCATGACAAATTTTTTGCCGAAGGACCAATGATGGTAACCCACCGGCATGCCCACCGAAGAATAGGCGTCGAGCATTTGTTCGGACGAAATAATTTCAATTTGATTGGGATAGGTATCAAGCTGAAACTCTTGCGCAATTTTAGCAATTTCGTGGTTATAGCGTTCAATTAACTCAAAGGTCCATTCTGAACCGGTCGAAATCGGCGTCTGGCTCATGCGTGTTTCCTTTGAAAAAGCTCCCTGAACACGGGAAAAATATCTGCAATATCGACGAGCTGTTGCATGGAAAAAACATGCGGATTCTCTTGCTGGATTTTTTCATACTCATGCCATAAGGCCTGATGTTGGCGCGGCGTGATTTCGATGTAGGCAAAATACTGCACAACGGGCAAAATGTTTTTGGCAAGTAATTGTCCGCAGGTTGGGGAATCATCGTTCCAGTTGTCGCCGTCGGAGGCCTGTGCAGAATAGATATTCCATTGCTCCGGTGAATAACGCTCCTTGATTATTTCATCCATGAGTTTGAGCGCGCTCGAAACGATGGTGCCACCGGTTTCGCGGGAATAAAAAAATTCTTCTTCGTCAACTTCTTTAGCGGTGGTGTGATGGCGAATAAAAACAACATCAATTTTTTTGTAATTACGTTTGAGAAAGAGGTAGAGCAAAATAAAAAAACGTTTGGCAATGTCTTTGGTGACTTGCGTCATTGAGCCAGATACGTCCATGATGCAAAACATCACGGCTTTGGCGACGGGCTGGGGTTGTTTTATTTTAAGGTTGTAACGCAAATCAAAGGTATCGATAAACGGGATGCGTTTGAGTTTACGTTGCAGTTTTTCAATTTCGAGTCTGAGTTCGTCAATCCGGCGTCTGTCCTGATAGTCAGCATCTGTGCTCAGAATACGTTCCAGTTCCTGTTCAAGTAAGCGCAAACGTTTTTTAGAGGAGGAGCCCAGCGCGGTGCGTCTGGCTGAGGCTGAGCGCATCGAGCGACCAATATTAATACGGCTGGGCGTGCCCTCGGTGATAATGCCGCCGTGCACTTGTTTAAATGATTCAACGCCGGCTAATTGACGTTTAACTAGATTAGGCAGCTCAAGATCATCGAAAAGAAAATCGAGAAACTCATCCTGTGTAATTTGAAAAACAAAGGAGTCTTCGCCTTCGCCGGAATCGCTGGCTTCACCCTCACCGGAACCCCCGCCTCCTCCTGATGGACGGGGAATTTTATCACCCTTGATAAATTCCTTGTTGCCCGGATGCACAATAGAACGGCGTCCACCGGAACCATGATGAATGATAGGTTCAAAGATATCTTTTTTGGGAATGGAAATATTTTCGCCTTTTTCGATATCAGTGATACTGCGTTTGGAGATGGATTCTGATACCGCTTTTTTAATGTGACTCTTATAACGATTGAGAAAGCGCTGCCTGTTTACAGCGCTTTTATTTTTCCCATTGGTGCGGCGATCAACAATATATGCCACTGTGGACTCCTGCCCGTTTTATGTGCGTGCTATTGCGCTTTGCGAACGCGGAGGTACCATTCTGCCAGCAATCGAACCTGTTTGTGGGTGTAACCACGAGCCACCATACGAGAAATAAATTCTTCGTGTTTGGTTTTGTCTGACAACGATGCTTTTGAGTTGAAGGAAATAACCGGCAGAAGATCTTCGGTATTTGAGAACATTTTTTTCTCAATTACCGTGCGCAGTTTTTCATAACTGAGCCATGACGGGTTATTGCCTTCGTTATTGGCGCGGGCACGTAAAACAAAATTAACCACTTCATTTCTGAAATCTTTTGGATTACTGATGCCAGCGGGTTTTTCAATTTTTTCCAACTCATCATTGAGTGCAGCGCGACTGAAAATTTCACCCGTTTCCGGATCGCGGAATTCCTGATCCTGAATCCAGAAATCGGCGTAAATCACATAACGATCAAAAATGTTCTGGCCGTATTCAGAGTAAGATTCCAGATAAGCCGTTTGAATTTCTTTGCCAATAAATTCGACGTACTGGGGTGCCAGATATTCTTTGATGAAACGTAGGTATTTGTCATGTATCTCGGGCTGATATTGTTCCTGTTCAATTTGTTGTTCGATGACATACATTAAATGCACGGGGTTGGCGGCAATTTCAGCGTGATCATAATTGAACACTTTGGATAGTATTTTAAAAGCAAAACGTGTCGAGAGCCCGGTCATGCCTTCATCAACACCGGCGACATCTTTGTATTCTTGCAATGATTTTGATTTTGGATCGATGTCTTTGAGGTTTTCACCGTCATAAATGCGCATTTTTGAATATATGCTGGAGTTTTCTGGTTCTTTTAAACGAGATAACACAATAAATTGCGCCAGCATTTTGAGTGTGTCGGGCGCACAGTGGGCGTTGCTCAGTGAGCTGTTGCGCAGCAGTTTATCGTAGATGCGTATTTCATCAGTAACGCGTAAGCAATAAGGCACTTTGACGATGTAAACACGATCAATGAAGGCTTCGTTATTACGATTATTGCGGAATGTCTGCCATTCGGATTCGTTAGAGTGTGCCAGAATAATGCCGTTAAATGGAATGGCTGCCATGCCTTCGGTACTGTTGTAGTTGCCTTCTTGTGTGGCGGTGAGCAGCGGATGAAGCACCTTGATGGGTGCTTTGAACATTTCAACGAATTCCATCAAACCCTGGTTTGAGCGGCATAAGCTGCCCGAGTACGAATAACAATCAGGATCGTCCTGCGAAAACTCTTCCAGCTGACGAATATCGACCTTACCCACCAGACTGGAGATGTCCTGGTTGTTTTCATCACCCGGTTCGGTTTTGGATATGGCAATTTGATCAAGAATGGACGGATACAATTTAACAACGCGGAATCGGCTCACGTCACCACCGAACTCATGCAGGCGTTTTGTGGCCCATGGGGACATGATGGTGTCGATATAACGTGGTGGAATGCCGTATTTTTCTTCGAGGATGCCGGCATCTTCCCGTGGATCAAACAAGCCTAACGGCGACTCATAAACGGGAGAACCCTTGATGGCATAAAACGGAATATGCTGCATCAATTCTTTTAATTTTTCAGCCAGCGATGATTTGCCGCCGCCCACCGGGCCAAGCAAATAGAGAATTTGTTTGCTTTCTTCCAGGCCTTGTGCGGCGTGTTTGAAGAAAGACACAATTTGCTCAATGCATTCTTCCATGCCATAGAATTCTGAAAAGGCAGGGTAGCGTTTAATGATTTTGTTAGAAAAAATACGGCTGGCACGGGGGTCTCTTGAGGTATCAAATAACTCGGCCTCACCGATAGCCTTCAGCATGCGTTCTTCTGCAGTAGCGTACACGAAAGGATCTTTTTTGCAGAGATCAAGAAATTCTTCAAGACTGTATTCTTCCTCTTTTGATTTGTCGTAGCGCTCTTGAAACTGCTTGAAAATGCTCATGGCTTGGCCTCATCTAGTGTATATACGACACAAACTTTGTCACAACGTACTGAATTTTACAGCTGTTTAATTAATGTTATTTTTCCACGTAACTTGTCTGACGCGTTTGCGTGTACGTTTGAGTAGTTGCTTCAAACGTTTATAGCATTGTTTTGTCCACAATAATTCAATTAATTCTTTGTCTAAATAAATGATTGATACGGTTTAACTATAGTCTTAGTTCTATTGAGATGCTCGCTATTCTTGCTATCAAAAAATCGATTTAAATTTTGTTGCCCTGCATTAAAAAAGTTAGGAAATTTTTACGTAAATAGCAACAAAATAGCGGATTAATTATCGCGATCTTCTGTTTATTGAGGCAAATGCGCTGCTTGCTTGCCCATGTTTTTTATTCCAAAGTAAAAACTCGTGCTTTTCTAAATAAGAATCATTATTATTAACGCGACTTTGGAGCGGATGCGAGGGCGCGGTTTTGTATTGGAAAATCATGGGTATTGTTTTTTTCTCCTGCCTCTTAACGGCGTGTTACAGCGATGATCAGACGGTTTCGACGACGGACTTGTCGCAATCTGCACGACTAGGCAAGCAACTCTTTGAGGATAAGGGTCTTTCTGCTTCAGGCTTACAATCGTGCGAGAGCTGTCATGACCCGGCGATGAATTTTGTCGACCCCGCTCAGGGTGCGGTATCGATGGGTGGTCTTGCGATGGATTTACCCGGTTTGCGCAATGCGCCTTCGTTACGATACACAAAATTTATTCCACCTTTCCATTTCGATGAAGACAGCGGCGCCCCGGTGGGCGGCCAATTCAGTGATGGGCGAGTTAATACCTTGGCTGAACAAGCGGCTAAACCGTTTACGAGTTCGTTTGAAATGGCGAACAAGGATGCGGCTGAGTTTTTTGAGCGACTTAAAACGCGGCCCTATTTTCAGGAATTTGTGGATCTTTATGGTGAAAATGGCCTCAACGATCCTGAGGCTGCCCTGACAAAAGTGGCGGAAGCGATTGCTGCCTTTGAAAGCGAAGCCCCGGAGTTTCAACCCTTTTCGAGTAAATTTGATTATTGGCTGAAAGGGCAGGCTCAATTGAGTGCGCGTGAGCTAAATGGCTGGCGTATATTTAACGATCCTGACAAAGGAAATTGCGCGGCCTGCCATCCCAGTAGCAAAACACAGGGTTTGCCGCCCATGTTTACCGATTTTACCTACGATAATTTAGGGGTGCCACGTAATGAAGCCATTGCGGCCAATAATGAAAATAACTCCCTCGACTATGTTCCCCTGAATGGGGATGACCGGCATGATTACTATGATCTGGGGCTGTGTGGGCCTCTACGTGAAAATCTGGCCAGTGATACGACCTTGTGTGGCGCATTTCGTGTGCCGACCTTGCGTAATGTGGCAAACACGGCCCCGTATTTTCATAACGGACGTTTTAATACCTTAAGAGAAACGCTGGATTTTTATGTGCGCCGTGACACAAATCCAGAGACGTTTTATCCCCTCGACACGCTGGGGGAGGTCGAGAAATTTGATGATTTACCCCTGCGTTTTCATGACAACGTTAATACCCATGAAGCCCCGTATAATCGCCAGCGCGGCGAGGCCCCTGCTTTAAATGACGATGAAATTGAAGACCTTATCGCCTTCTTGTGCACGCTCACCGACGCTTATGATCCGATGAATGCTGAGACCTATGCGCTCTCATCACAATGTCCGCAAATGCAGGGGTCTTACTAGCCGAGTTTTTTATTTAAGGGCTGGGTTGACGGCAATGCGCTCACGGGTTTCAAGATTCATTGCCGTCAGCGGCCCGCCCCAGACGCAGCCGGTATCAAGCGCATGGATGTGTGCGACCGGGCAGTCACCGTTTAGCAGGGACCAGTGACCAAATACAATGTGATAGGGGTCGCTTTGGGGATTGCGGAATTCGTACCACGGGCTAAATCCTTGGGGGGCCTTGTCGAGACCGCCTTTGTGTTTTAGTTCCAGAGTACCGTCTGCGGAGCAAAAGCGCATGCGGGTCAAATAATTGGTAATCACGCGCAAACGGGCAAAACCGTGTAAATCTTCGTGCCAGCAAGCCGGTTCGTTGCCATACATGTGCGGATAAAAGTCAGCGGCAGCGTTTGAACGTAACACGGTTTCGACTTCCTGAGCGTGTTCGAGCGCTTGTGCCAGCGTCCATTGTGGCGGAATGCCGGCATGCACCATCACATAACCGAGTTCGGAATCGCAATGAATGAGCTTTTGTTGACCTAGCCAATGCAAAAGTTCGGCGCTGTCGTCTGCCTTGAGCAGGGCTTCGAGCGTGTCTTTGGGATGGGCTTTGATCACGCCGTGTGCCAGTGCCAGTGCATGCAGGTCATGATTGCCGAGTACAACTCGGGCTGACTCGCCCAAGCCTTTGATAAAACGCAGGGTGTTAAGCGAGTCGGGCCCCCGATTCACCAGATCACCGCAAAACCAGAGTCTGTCTCGCTGCGAATCAAAACAAAGGCGATCAAGTAGTTTATGCAATGTTGGCAGGCAGCCTTGTACATCACCAATGGCATAGGTCGTCATGTTGTGCCCTGTTTAATGCAATGACTTGGGTTTGGCCAGGGTAACGGCTGGAATGGGGGTATTAAACAACTGCTTGTTTTTTTGGCAGCGAAAGGTATACGCGCCTTCCAGGGTACCAAACGCTGTTTCCAGCAGTACGGCGCTGTCGTACGAAAAGCTTTCCCCCGGGGCAATAAGGGGTTGCAAACCAATCACCCCTTTGCCCTGCACCCGTTGTACCTGCTGATTGGCATCGGTAACGATCCAGCTGCGTTCCAGCAGCTGTACCGTCTCCTGTCCGTGGTTTGTGATCGTGATGTAATACGCAAAGACATAACGATGACTTTCGGGGCTGGATTCATTGGCCCGGAATTCAGGGTTAACCGTGATGCGGATTGATTCAGATCTTAACGTTTCGGCATCCATTTTATTTTCTCGAATGAGTCTCATTGGGTCGATTGATACAGCCGGGTCAGGGCAATGAATTGCTGTGGACTGAGGGTTTCAGGTCGCGCGTTTGGGTCGATATCCAAAGAGAGCATTTGTTCAGCACTGAGCAGGGTTTTGAGATTATTACGCAAGGTTTTTCGTCTGTGCGCAAACGCGTGTTTAACCAGTGCCGCCAGTTCAGTCGGGTTGATGTCTTCTCTGCTATGACGCAGGGTGAGGCGAACAATGGCAGAGTCCACTTTGGGCGCCGGTCTGAAGGACTCGGGGCTGACGCCAAACAGCGATTCCACTTCACAGAAATACTGAACCATGACGCTCAATCGTCCATAGTTTTTGTTGCCTGGCTGCGCAGCCAAGCGCTCCACGACTTCTTTTTGCAACATGAAATGCATGTCCTGAATGATGTCGGCCTGTTCCAGCAGATGAAAAATCAGCGGTGTGGAGATGTTGTAGGGTAAATTGCCGACCAGCCGTAGACTGTGCGGTGCCTGGCTTAAGGTGCGAAAATCAAAACTCAGCGCATCGGCTGAATAAATCTGCACATTGCTGGAGGTGGCATAACGCAATTGCAGGCTTGAGACTAGATCACGGTCCAGTTCGACCAGTTTTAACTGACAGTTTGAATTGGCCAGGTGCTCGGTTAATGCACCCAAGCCCGGACCAATTTCAGCAATAATGTGCTGCGCCTCGGGGCGGATCGCCTGAATAATGCGATAGATCACCTGGCCGTCAAACAGAAAGTTCTGGCCAAAGCGTTTGCGCGCGGTGTGCCCCTGTATTTTTTTACCCATTACAATGGTTCCGTGGACTGTGCCGCGCGCATCTTGGCCGCGTGCATGTGTGAAGCGTAACGAATAGCGGCTTCCAGACTGCTTGTGTTGGCCTGACCGGAACCGGCCAGTGACAAGGCCGTGCCATGATCCACCGAGGTTCGAATAAAGGGCAGCCCCAGGGTGACGTTAACTGCCTCGCCAAAGCCGCTGTGTTTGAGTACAGGTAAGCCCTGATCATGGTACATGGCTACTACGGCATCGGCCTGGGCCAAATAAGGTTCGGTAAACAAGGTATCGGCCGGTAGTGGGCCGGTCAGCTGAAACCCGGCGTTGCGCAATGTGTTGAGCACGGGTTCTATGACGTCGATTTCTTCACGCCCCAAATGGCCACCTTCACCGGCATGCGGATTAAGACCGGCGACCAGAATACGTGGTTGTTTCAGGCCAAACTGCTGTTGCAGACTGCGATGCAGAATTTCCAGGGTGCGTTGCAACTCCTGTGGGGTGATGGCATCCGCCACCTGTCGTAAAGGAAGGTGGGTGGTTACCAGCGCGACTCGTAATGTTGGGCTGGCGAGCATCATCACCACCTTGTCTACGCCACTGAGCTGGGCCAGAAACTCGGTATGACCACTAAAAGCAATGCCCGCATCATTGAGTATGGATTTTTGCACCGGGGCCGTGACCAGCGCGGCAAATTCACCACGCAGACAGGCCTTTGTTGCGTGCTCCAGCATGGAGAGCACGCTATGCGCATTGCGGGGGTTAAGCTGGCCAGCAGTGCAGGGGGTGTGCAAAGGCACTGGATAAACGGTGAGCTCATGGGCCTTGCAGCTGGCGAGTTGACCGCTTTGGTAGGTTTTGATGCCTAAGGCCAAACCGAGCTGTTGGGCCCGTTGTTGCAGCAGGTTGGTATCAGCAAATACCACCAAAGGTTGAGCGCGCTGTCTTTGGGCAAGCTGGATGCACAGATCAGGGCCAATGCCTGCCGGTTCGCCCGACGTCAGGGCGAAATTAGCCGGGGTCTGGCCTGTCGGTTTAGTCCAGTTTGATGTCAACATAGGCTTCCTGACGAATTTCCCGCAACCAGCGTTCGAGCTCTTCATCGTAACGACGTTTTTGCAAGGCCAGACGTGCCTGATTTTCTCTAAACGCCGGTCCCTGGTTCTCATTACGTCGGCCCAATACTTCCAGAATATGCCAGCCATATTGCGTCAAAAAAGGTTGACTGATTTTGCCAACGTCGGTGCTGTTCATGGTTTTTTCAAATTCAGGAACAAACACGCCCGGATCGGTCCAGTTGAGCTCGCCGCCATTGTTGGCGCTGGAGGGATCATCAGAATAGGTGCGCGCCACGTCGGCAAAGGTTTTTTCGCCACTGAGAATCTGCTGACGCAGGGTGTTTATTTGATTTCTGGCATCGGCTTCGGATCGAATTTCATTAGGCTTGAGCAGAATATGACGTACCTGTGTCTGCTGCACCATAAGCACGTCGCTGCCACGGACATCGCTCAGTTTAATAATATGGAAACCAGACGAACTGCGAATGGGATCAGCCACATCCCCTTTTTTCATTTTAACAACACGCTCGGCAAAAATAGTCGGCAGTTGGGCGGGTTTGCGCCAGCCAATATCGCCGCCTTCCAAGGCATTTTCACCTTGTGAAATGCGTGCAGCAACATCAGAGAAGTTGGCGCCATTGCGTAATTTGAGCACCCAATCCCGCGCCTCGTTTTCCACTTTGCTCAACTCTTCTTTGGACGCATGTTGCGGTACGGCGAGCAGGATATGGCTCAGCTGGTATTCCTCGCCCACCACTGATTTGCCTTCTTCGGAGGCCAAAAAGTTTTTTACATCTTGTTCGCTGATTTTAATGCGCCGCCCGACAATTTGTTGCCGTACCTGAGAAATCAGCAGCTCTCTTCTAACCTGTTCACGAATGAAGGGGTAGGAATCACCTGATGCCACGATATTTTGCTGAAACTGCATCAAGGTCATACGGTTTTGTTCGGCGATACGTTCCAGTGTTTGATTCAGTGACGCATCGTCAACGTTAAGTCCGCCGCGCTTGGCCAGTTGCAGCTGAATGTTTTCCTGAATCAAACGTTCCAGAACCTGTTGTTGCAAAATAGATTGGGGCGGCAACGCGGCACCGCGTTTGCTGAAATCGGCACTGATATAACGAATGCGCTCATTTAATTCGCTTTCGAGAATCATGTCATCGTCGACCACTGCCACAACACGGTCGAGCACGGTGGGCGTGGCCACGACCGTGTTGCTGAATAGGGCACAGCACAGTCCACTCAGGACTATGAAAAGTGCCGATGTTGTTTTTAATCGTCGCAGTTGGGTGTGTTGTATGGGCAGCAAGGCGGGGTTGTCCTCTTCTTATCAGGTATCGTTTTATCAGGTATAGGAAACAAGCAGAAACATTATACACGTCACGGAGAATTCTGCGCCTATCTGTTCAAGTTAAGAATCAATGCCGGCTTTTTTTCGGTTAGAACTGTTGACTGACCGACTCGCGAGCACTGTATTTGATTAGCTCTGCCTGCTGTCATATCGCTTCGTTCAGTTCTATATTTCAATGCAGTGTTAAAAAAATAGCAGAATCAGGGAAAGAGTTATGGAACAGGCACAGGTTCTTTCACAGGATATTTTGTTGGGTTTTCTCAGTGATGAAAGGCAACGCATCAGGCCATTAGTCAGTCTTGCGTCCTTGAGCGCCGAGCAATATCACAGTGCTGAACTGCTGACGCGGGAACTGGTGGAAGCCATTCGACACCCCGAAAGTGAAACAGCACCGTGGTTGCCTCATATCAACTTTGATGCCTTTCTTAATGAATACGGTCTGGATTCGGCAGAAGGTTTATCGCTGATGTGTCTGGCTGAGGCCCTATTGCGTATTCCCGATCATCAAACGGCGCAGGATTTGATTCAGGACAAACTCGGTGACCGTGACTGGTTGTCTCATGTCGGCCACAGCGAATCGCTCTGGATTAATGCCTCAACCTGGGGGCTGTTATTCACGGGGCGCTTTTTTTCCGGACAACAACGGGGCACGCCGCGTTCGGTTATGCAAAAAATTACCCATAAATTAGGTGATTCCGTGGCGGAGCAAGCGATCCGTCAGGCGATGAAGATGATAGGGGAACAATTTGTTGCCGGGAAAACGATTGATGAAGGGCTGAGTCACGGCATAAAAGAAAAGGAAGAGGGCTATTGTCACTCTTATGACATGCTGGGCGAAGCGGCGCTGTGTCAGGCGGATGTCGAGCGCTACTTTAATGCCTACAGCCAAGCAATTCGTGATGTCGCCCCTGCAGCGCACAGCGAGGGTGATTTTTTTGAAAACATTCAGCGTGACAGCGTGTCAATTAAATTGTCGGCACTGCATCCGCGTTATGAATTTCACCAGCGCGAGGCGGTGTTTGAGCACTTACTACCGCGACTCAAACACTTGGTGCAATTGGCGCAAAGCCATCATGTGCCCCTCACCATCGATGCCGAAGAAAGCACCCGTCTGGAGTTGAGTCTGGAACTTTTTTCGGCCTTAATTCGTGCGCCGGAATTTGCCGACTGGCCTTATATTGGTCTGGCCGTGCAAGCCTACCAGAAACGCGCGCTGGCGGTGATTCACTGGCTGCATGATCTGGCGCAGAAAACGCACAAACGTATTCCGGTCAGACTGGTCAAAGGCGCTTATTGGGACAGTGAAATCAAAAGTGCCCAGCAGAGAGGGCTGGAAAACTATCCGGTATGGACCCAAAAAAATCATACTGATATCAGTTATCTGGCCTGTGCGCGGCAACTGTTTCTTTATGGCGATCATCTGTATCCGCAATTTGCCAGTCACAATGCCCAGACCCAGGCCACTGTGCTGATTTATGGCATGCAATACCCTTTGGTTCACTACGAAATGCAACGACTGCATGGCATGGGTGAAGCGCTTTACACGCACCTGCTGCATCATTCGCAACGGATCAAACAAGGCGTGGGCCTGCGGATTTATGCGCCTATTGGCAAACATTCAGAGCTGCTGGCCTATCTGGTCAGACGTTTGCTGGAAAATGGGGCCAACAGTTCCTTTGTGAATGCCGTTAATAAAGGCGATGCCGATTTTGACTCGCTGTGTTTGCACCCGGTGCACCAATACACGGCTGACGCCGCTTTAAACATTCCTTTGCCCGCTTCGCTCTACGCCACGCGGCGTAATTCACAGGGTCTTAATTTGCAGGGTCGGTTCGCCTTTGACCAACTCAAACAGGCCATGGCGTCTTTCCTGTCTGCACCTTTGATCCATCGTTGGATGGCTGAGCCGACCTGCGTGTCGGTGCTTGCTGCTGCAACAGTACAAAAAACATCGCTGGCGATAAAAAATCCTGCGTCACAGGATGACATTATTGGTTACTGCCAAAACGCAGCGCTTGAGCATTGCGTCACGGCAATTGACCTGACAACTCGCGCATTTCCCTCGTGGAATTGTCTCGCTCCGCTGGATCGTGTCCATTGCCTTGAACGTATGGCCGATCTGCTCGAACAACACCGTGCCGAGCTGATGGCCTTGCTTATGCTGGAAGCCGGAAAAAGTTATGAAAATGGTCTGAGTGAAGTGCGTGAAGCCGTTGATTTCTGCCGTTATTATGCCCAGCAGTGCCGGCAAACTATGAGTCAGCCACTTATTTTGGACGGACCCACCGGCGAAAACAACCGTTTGCACTGGCAGGGGCGTGGGGTGTTTGTGTGTATTAGTCCGTGGAATTTCCCTCTGGCTATTTTTGCCGGACAAATTGCTGCGGCGCTGGTCACGGGAAATTGCGTCATTGCCAAGCCGGCCTCGTCCACGCCACTGATTGCCGCGCGTGCCATTGACCTGTTTCATCAGTCAGGAATTCCGAACGATGTCTTGCAGTTTTTGCCTTGCACCAGCAGCCAGCTCAGCCAGAGCGTGCTCAGTGATCCGCGTGTTGCGGGTGTTGCATTTACCGGTTCAATCGAGGTGGCCAGACACATTAACCGGACACTGCTCGACCGTCAGCACGCGGCGCTGCCGACGCTGATTGCCGAAACGGGCGGGCAAAACGCCATGATTGTGGACAGTTCCGCCTTGCCTGAGCAAGTGGTTCGGGATGCGCTGCGTTCGGCCTTTGATAGCAGCGGCCAGCGTTGTTCGGCCTTGCGTGTGCTCTTTGTGCAGGAAGACATTGCCGACCGTTTAATCAGCCTGTTGCTGGGCGCGATGGCTGAATTGTGTGTGGGGAATCCGCAAAATCCGGCCCACGATGTGGGGCCCACGATTAATGCCCAGGCGCAACAGAGTTTGGTGGCCCATATCGACACCATGCAAAAAGCCGGTCGTGTGCTGGGGCAGACGCCAATCAACCCTGCTGTGGCTGCGCAAGGGTATTATGTGCCGCCCACTTTGATCCGGCTGGAGCACATTGGCGAACTCACCCAGGAGCATTTTGGCCCCGTTTTGCATCTGATACGCTATCGCATTAACGATCTGGATGAGGTAATGGAGAGTATTAATGCTATCGGTTTTGGCCTGACCTTTGGTATTCATTCGCGCATTAACAGCCGTATCAAAAAAATCACTGAGACAATTCGTGCTGGAAATATTTATATCAATCGTGACATGATCGGTGCCGTGGTGGGCTGCCAGCCCTTTGGTGGACTCGGTCTGTCAGGCACCGGCCCCAAAGCCGGTGGGCCGCATTACCTGCACCGTTTTGCCACCGAGATTGTGGTGTCTAACAACAGTGCTGCAGTTGGTGGCAATACGGCTTTACTCACCGGCACCAACACATCTACCGTCAAAAATGTCCTCAAAACATAGTGCCTAATCACATGATGTCTCTTTCTGCTTATACCGATATGCTCCGCCAGTTGGTGGCGCTTCCCTCCGTGAGCAGCCAGGATCCGCGTCTGGATCAGAGCAATCTGGCGGTGATCGAAGTCTTGGCCAACGCGCTCAGTGCACTGGATTTTGCCGTTGAAATCATGCCCCTTCCCGGTGAAAACGGCAAAGCCAACCTGATTGCCAGTCGTGGGCAGGGATCGGGCGGGTTGATCTTGTCGGGGCACAGTGACACGGTGCCCTGTGATCCACCCCTTTGGCACAGTGATCCGTTTCAGTTGGTCCAAAAAGAGAATCGTCTCTATGGTTTGGGCGCGGCTGATATGAAAGGTTTTTTCCCTCTGGTGGTGGAAGCCATGCGTTCCTTTCGTGATGTGCACTTCAGCCAGCCACTTATTGTTGTGGCCACCGCCAATGAAGAAACCAGTATGTCCGGTGCACGTGCGCTGCTTGAACAAGGCCGTCCCAAGGGCCGTTTTGCCATTATTGGTGAACCGACAAGCTTGCGTCCGATTCGTATGCACAAGGGAATTACCATGGAGACCATACGCATTCAGGGTCAAAGCGGTCATTCATCCAATCCGGCGCTGGGTTATAACGCCATTGATGCCATGCACAGTGTGTTAACGCGGATTCTGCTCTGGCGTAATGATTTATCAACGCGGATGCAAAACGCGCTGTTTGTGGTGCCACACACCACGGTGAACCTGGGTTGCATTCACGGCGGCGACAATCCCAACCGCATTTGCGGTAGCTGTGAGTTGCAAATTGATATTCGTCCCGTGCCCGGCATGTCCCTTGATGAATTACGTGCCGAATTAAGAAAACTACTGGCGCCGATTACAGGTCAGCATGGGGTCACACTGCACATGGAATCGCTTTTTCCCGGTATTCCAGCGTTTGAGACCCCCGAGAACAGTGAGCTGGTACGTTTGGCCGAAAAACTCACCGGCCATCGTGCAGACGCGGTGTCCTTTGGCACTGAAGCGCCGTTTTTACAGGAACTGGGATGCGAAACCCTGATTCTGGGTCCGGGGAGTATTGATCAGGCGCATCAGGCCAATGAGTTTATTGCCCTGGATCAGGTGACTCAGGGTGTTGTGCAGCTGCGTCAGTTTATTCAGAGACTCTGCGTTCAGCCACGCTAAGGCCATGTGGATTACTCGTCTGCGGCTTCCGAGAGTGCGTAGCGCGCTGTGTTGGGCTGTTTGATTTTTTTATCCTGCTGTAACCAGTGATGTAAGTGTTCGGCATTCATGGGGTGGGCAAAGTGATAACCTTGGCCGACTTCACAATTAAGCACCTTCAGCTGCGACAGTGTGGCGTTGTCTTCTATCCCTTCTGCAACCACCGTTAAACCGAGCTTATGCCCCAGCATAATCACTGTTTCAGCAATGGCCTGGGCTTCAGGATCATGTTGCATTTTTAAAATGAAGGACTGATCGATTTTGATCTCTGAAAAGGGAATGCGGTGTAATTGCATCATCGAAGAATAACCGGTGCCGAAATCGTCAATTGAGATTTTGAATCCTTTGAGTCGTAGACGCGTCAGGCTGTCGAGCGCTTTAACTTGCTCATCCATAATGATGGACTCAGTAACTTCAATCACCAGATTGTTGGGTGGCATGTCGTATTGCTGCATCAAGGCCGACATTTTTTCCGGCAAGTCGAGGGTGGAAAACATGCTGGCCGACATATTAATGGCCAGCTGCATCTCGGGATTTTGTTGTCGCCATGTTTTGGTTTGTACGATGGCTTGCGTCAGAATGAACCAGGTGATGGGGGTAATAAGATCAAACTTTTCGGCCAGTGGGATGAAGTCCGCCGGCAGGATAAGGCCCTTTTCGGGATGATGCCAGCGACACAAGACCTCAAGCCCCACCACTGTTTTGTCGGTAAGGGCAATTTGAGGCTGGAAGTAGGCGACAAACTGCCGGCTTGAGAGCGCGGCGCTGATCTCTGCGGCGCTGAAAGGTTTACTGACCAGGGCTTGCACTCTGGGCGCACGGGACTGTTTTTCGACTAAAGGTGTCAGGATCTGACGTAGCTTGGTAATACGAAAAGGTTTGGTCAGCGCACCTTTAAAATCCAGACGTTGCTCAATGGCCAGTTCTTGTGCTGAGTGTAAGACGCTGTTATCAAAACCACTGATCAGTATAAGTGCCGCCTGGCAGTGGCGCTCAGCCAGGTCACGGATCACTTCAATGCCATCCATTTTCGGCATGTGAATATCGAGCACAATCACATCAATGTGCTCACTGTAATGCGCATAAAACTGCTGGGGGTGCTGAAAGGCATGCGCCTCAAACCCCAGATTCTCAGCCACATTACACACAATATTGCCGATGCTGTATTCATCATCCAGAACTACCAGCAGCGGTCGTTGGCCAGGTACGCGACCAAGAGAGGGCATCACTGAATCAGGCACGATGGTGGTCAAACTATCGTGAAAGGTATGTTGCTGCACATGGTGGATGTACTGCCCGTCCAGACTGGCAATATGGTTCACGAGCCAGTCATAGAGAAAAGCCAGCAAGTCTTTATGGGGAAAGAGGCTCGGCAAATCATAATGGAGCTGTTTAAAACGATAGATCTCGGTGGCGAAGTAACGGTGGCTTTCGATGAGCGTATCGAACTGGGCATGGTTTATTTGGCGTAATACCGCTTCTTCATGTGCCAGATGAAAATGGACATAGCTTTGTGTATGGTCAAAAAGCGATCGAATAATCTGCACGCCGGGTTGGCCATGCTCAATGGCAAGGCGGTAGTTTTCTAAACGGAAAAACAATTCCTTATGTGCATCATCAAGTGTTGGTACGCCTACAGCCAAACAATTGTTCCATGAAATAACGTCCATTTATAAGTACTATCCCTTTTTCCGATGATCTATCTGCTTTATAGCGTCGTTACCGCCGCGATGTCGTTTTTTATTATGGGTGCAAAAGAATCCGTTTAAGCATAGCACCTAAAGTGCGTGGCTGCTCAGAGCGAAACCCTTTTTCGGCTGTGCTACTATTTCGCCAATTTTTTGTTCGTATTTTTTAATCAAATTGCAGGGGTGTAATCATGGCAGATGCGTTATTCATTCAAGAAGGAAATATGTTTATTCCCAGCCCTTTGGCCCATGGCCCATGGAGTTCGCGTTTGCTACACGGCGGCGCGACCGGCGGACTCATGGCCTATGTGCTGGAGCAATGTCAGCCGCATCCCGACATGTGTATGGTGCGCACAACGCTTGATATGTTCCGACCCGTGCCTATGGCCCCCTTGCGTGCTGAAAGCACGGTGTTGCGTGAGGGAAAACGTTTGCAAATGCTCGAAGCCACCCTTTTTGCCGGGGATCAGGCCGTAGCGCGCTCGGTGGGTATTCGCATGAAAACCACCGATGTTGTTGTGCCAGAGAAGCATCAAGCGCAGTCGCCTGTACCTGAGGGGCCGTTGGGTTTGCAGGAACTAAAACTGTCAGTCGGTGAAGACGGGCAGCGCCTGCCGGGGCTGAATGCCAATCTGGAAATCCGACGTCTTTATGGGTTTGATGGTCAGGGTGAAGGCTGTGCCTGGATTAAAGTACCTGTGCCGGTAATCGCAGGGGTGCCCAACAGCCCCTTTGTGCATCTTGGTATTGTGTCCGACTTTGGCAATGGGCTGGCACAACTGTTTTTGCCTGGCACCTTTGGTATGATTAACGGCGATATCAATCTGTATTTCTATCGACAACCTAGGGGTGAATGGCTGGCTTTAAAATCAAAAGCCGTGATGAGCCCTATGGGGGTGGGCGTGGTCAATACCGAGCTGTATGACGTCGAGGGGCCAGTGGCGCAGTGCCATCAGGCCGTTATGGTGCAAATGCGTTAAAGAG
>DAIRVL010000038.1:0-10462 GCA_036802845.1 Pseudomonadales bacterium
TGAGGTTCAGCGTCCTCTGGCAACAGTGGTGATCGGTGGAATTATCTCATCAACCTTATTGACGCTGCTGATGCTGCCCGTGTTGTATCGTATTTTTCATGGAAAAGATGACGCATTGCAGAAATCATAGTGTCACAGTCGTTAAATGCCCTGAGGCAGAAAAACGGCTTCAGGGCCTGAAACCGATTGCCTTGTTGAAAAATTGCGATAGACTTACTTTCCAGAGAAAGCTGTATCTCCTTCTCTAACAGATAAAATGAAAAATATTAACTTAATACCTGTAGATAGGTTTATCGCGATGAAAGATATTAATCAGACGATTCAGAAAGTAACTGAGGAATTAAAGCGAGAAAGAGATGAGATCCAGCTAAAACTTCATTTAGGGAAAGAAGAGCTGGAAGACGAGTGGGAGGAGCTGGAGAAAAAACTGGCTCATTTGGAAAGC
The DNA here is from genome assembly GCA_036802845.1 of Pseudomonadales bacterium. Lineage (GTDB taxonomy): Bacteria > Pseudomonadota > Gammaproteobacteria > Pseudomonadales > UBA3067 > DAIRVL01. Next base: position 446 of record DAIRVL010000038.1, read on the forward strand.
AAAGTAAAAGAAATTGAAAAAACAGCCTCAGCTGCCGCTGAAGATGTGTTGGCTGCGGCCAAATTGCTTAGCGACGAGCTGAGAAGAGGCTATAAAAAAATCCGCAAAAAACTTTAATCAGTTTTTCTTTTCTGTGCCACGATTAGATTAATAAAAACCGCTTTTCAATGGTGAACGTAATGCTCACCATTGAAAAGTGATTCGTGGATAGTTTCAAAAGTTCCAGTTGAAATAAATCTTATGGCGCGCGTGTTGATCATTGTCGGCGGACTGATCTTTGTGGTAGGTATAGTGCTTTATGTCGCGCCGGGATTGTTAAACTGGTTCGGGAAGTTGCCAGGAGACATTCGTATCCAGACGCAGAACACCCGGATATTTATTCCGCTAACGTCCATGGCGCTGATCAGTATTGTATTGAGTCTGTTGTTGAGCGTTCTTAAAAAATTACTGTGATCAGGGTTTTATCTGTCGGGCGCGCTTGGCAGGGCACATTGACGTGTATTTTGCTTTGCGGCTTAATAACACCGTTAATTAAATGCTAGGAATCCATTATGACCTGTTTTTTTTGCAAAATTGCTCAGGGTGATATGCCGGCCAAAACCGTGTATCAAGATGACAAGGTGATGGCTTTTAACGATATTAATCCCCAGGCCCCTGCACACTTGCTAATTATTCCCAAGAAGCATATTTCTACGCTCAATGATCTGACGATGGGTGATGAAGCCTTGGTCGGGAAACTATTTATTACTGCTAAAACACTGGCAGCCGAATTGGGCTTTGCCGACAGTGGCTATCGCACGGTGTTTAACTGTAACGCGCACGGGGGGCAAAGTGTTTATCATATCCATCTGCACTTGCTTGCCGGACGTCAGATGAGTTGGCCACCGGGTTAAAACTTTATCCTGATGCTGGAGTAGGAACATGTCTCGTCATTATTCTTCGTTGGACAATGTTATTGGGCAGGCCGATCGTGCCTTGCGCACCTTGATTCGTGGGGTCAATAAGCCGATGCGTCCATCGCCTTCGGAGTCTTGTGCTGACGCCGATTTGAGTGCATCTGAATGCAAACACAGTGCGGGTTTGATGCGTGTTGACCATAGTGGCGAAGTGTGTGCCCAAGCTTTGTATCAGGGGCAAGCACTGACAGCTAAACTGGGCCGGGTCAGGGCGGCGATGGAAAAGGCGGCGACTGAAGAGGTTGATCACTTGGCTTGGTGCGAGGAAAGACTCGACGAACTCCATGCCCGTCCCAGTGTATTTAATCCTGCATGGTATGGGCTGTCGTTTGCCATCGGCGCTTTGGCGGGTATTGCTGGCGACAAATGGAGTCTTGGGTTTGTCGCCGAAACCGAGCACCAAGTGTGTCGACATCTTGAAAGTCACCTGGACTCTTTGCCTGCTGCTGACGAGCGTAGCAGAGCCATACTGCTACAAATGAAAGAAGATGAACTCAATCATGCCAGCGTAGCGCTTGCAGCAGGAGGGGTTCGGCTGCCTTTACCCTTGCGGCTGATGATGCGACTGAGCAGCAAGGTGATGACCAAGGCGGCGTATTATCTTTAGTGTTGTTTTTACTTTGTTGAGCCCCGCTCCCGATCAGTGATCAGGAGCGTTAATGAGCGTGATCACATGCTTCCCGTGTGCTGAGGAAGTTTGTCTTCATCGTTGATATTGCGGCCATAAAAGATCTCAAGCATCTCCTGGCGTAATTGTTTGACGATTATTTGACGTTCTTCCGCATCAAAACTTTCCGGCGTATCGCCAAACAGATAGTTTTTTAGTTCGAACTTTTTCAGCAACATCTTGGTGTGGAAAATGTTTTCCTGATACACGTTAACATCAATCATGCTATAGAGCCGTTCAGTGTCTTCAGAAAGATAGTTCTGGATAGAGTTTATTTCGTGGTCAATAAAGTGTTTGGTGCCGTCTACATCACGGGTAAAACCACGCACATGGTAGTCCATGGTGACAATGTCTGAATCAAAGCAGTGAATCAGATAATTGAGCGCACGCAAAGGCGAAATGAGTCCACACGTAGAAATCTCGATATCCACTCGAAATGTACTGATGCCGTCATCCGGATGACATTCCGGATAGGTGTGGACAGTAATATGACTCTTGTCGAGGTGTGCGACAATAGCATCCGGGAGAGGGCCTGGTTCTTCACGTGTTTTGGATTCATCGGGCGGTTCGGCGTGTTCGGCGATGAGCATGGTCACGCTGGCACCCTGAGGCTCGTAATCTTGATGCGCAATATTCAGAATGTTGGCGCCAATGATCTGGGTGATGTTGGTCAGAATCTGGGTCAGCCGCTCGGCATTGTAGACTTCATCAATATATTCTATGTATTCGCTTTTATGCTGAGCTGTTTTGGCATAACTAATATCATAAATATTGATGGTCAGGGTTTTGGTGAGGTTATTAAAACCAAGCAGTTTTAGTTTTTTACTAAAATTTGTCACGGCGTCTCCAGGGCATTGAGTGGGTAGTTAGCGCCCAGATATTGGGGGGTGGTAAATTAATTGAACAACAGTTCCATCCGGGTCAAAGCAATAGAAACTGCGCGCGCCATCACGATGGGTGCGAGGTTCTTTTGCTATTTTTACTCCATGTGCGAGCAAAAATTCATACCATTGATCAACTGCACTGAGGTCATCAACGATGAATCCGATATGATCAAGGCGTTGATGCTGAATAGGCGCGCTCTCTTTTGAGCGATGCAAAGCCAGATTATCTCTGCCGCCACTCAGGTAGATGTTGTCCTGATCAGGGCGCCATTCTACCAACATTCCAAGCAATTCAGTATAAAACCTTTCGCATCCTTCAATGTCTTTGACAAACAGTGCTACATGGCGCATTCCTGCCAAAGGAGGTGGTGGGATGGATGGATAATTCTGTGTACTCATTCGTCTTCAATAACCTCGTAGGAATGGCTGATTTCTACGCCGCCACGGCTCAGCATAATGGAGGCAGAGCAGTATTTCTCAGCAGAGAGCTCCACAGCACGAGCAACCTGAGCCTCTTTTAACTGGCGGCCGCGGACAATAAACCTTAAGTGTATCTTTGTAAATACAGCAGGAATCTCATTTGAGCGTTCTGCTTCAATTTCTGTTACGCAATCACTTACGTTTTGACGCGATTTTTTCAGGATATGTATCACATCAAACGAAGCGCAGCCTCCCATGCCGATAAGTAGGGTTTCCATGGGACGACAACCAATATTGCGACCGCCATGCTCTTCAGGTCCATCCATAACAATGGTGTGGCCACTGCCTGATTCGCCCATAAAGACAACATTTTCAACCCATTTGATTCGTGCTTTCATTGTAAGGGTGGTTCCTTTAATACTTTAATCAAGGTATGCAAAAGGCGCTTAGTATACCCTGAATTGAGGGTATGGAAATCTTGGGTGGACTTTAAGAAATAACGATTTTCTGTAACATGGTGCAGATTACTATTTTATGCAGGGTCGTAAACACGCGTAATAAGCATGTAAATATATGTTGGATTGTTGTTGTCTTGCCATGTTTCAGCCAGTTGCGTGCGATAGCTGCTCTATGCTTATCCATATTCTCTCTATGAACCCAAGTAAAAAGTCGAGCAGTGATAAGATATTTTTCAGGGAAAAATTAACAGATTTGCGAGAGAAATATTTGTAAATTGTAAGTGATGTAATAATGATGTGGGCACTTTAATTAAGACAGTGCTCTATTAACTGTTTAAGGAACGGGTTACTTATGGCAAAGGCAAAATTAAACAAGATTGACAATCTTGAAGGCTTTCTTTCGCACTGCCATCGTCGTAAATATGCGGCAAAAAGTACCGTGGTGCATGCGGGAACAGCCTCAGAAGCCTTGTATTATCTGATTAAGGGTTCGGTCACCGTGCTGATTGAAGACGATGACGGTCGTGAAATGATTGTGGCGTATCTGAATGCAGGCGAGTTTTTTGGCGAAATGGGTTTGTTTTCGCAAGAAGAATCGCGATCGGCGTGCGTAAAAGCGCGAACAGAGTGTGAAATTGCCGAGATTAGCTATACCAAATTCCGTGAGCTGGTGAAGGAAAACCCCAGCATTCTTTTTGCTTTGAGTGGACAGTTGGTGAGTCGTTTACGTGAGACAACCAAAAAAGTGGGTGATTTGGCTTTTGTCGATGTGACCGGTCGTGTGGCGCATGCCTTACTGGAGCTGAGTCAGCAGCCCGATGCGATGACCCATCCCGACGGCATGCAGATTAAAGTGACTCGCCAGGAAATTGGCCGCATTGTCGGCTGTTCGCGTGAAATGGTGGGGCGGGTGTTAAAAATTCTTGAGTCACAAGGTTATGTGTCTGCCAAGGGCAAAACCATGGTGGTTTACGGAACCCGATAGTTGTTCTACTCGGTTTTTCTTAGTAGAAAAACAATTCTTTTAATTTTGCCCCCGGGTTTTTTGCTCGCATAAATGCCTCGCCGACCAGAAAACTGTGTACACCATGTTCACGCATGGCGACAACATCTTCTCGACAGTGAATGCCGCTCTCTGTCACGACAATCCGATTATCGGGAATATCATCAAGCAGTTCGTACGTGTTTGTCAGTGATGTCGTGAAGTTGTGCAAATTACGGTTGTTGATGCCAATCAGGGTAATGTCCAGTTCGAGTGCCCGCAGCAGTTCTTCGCGGTTATGCACCTCGATGAGCACATCCAGATGCCAGTTCTTTGCCTCTTGCGCCAAGGTTTTTAAGGTAGCTTGATCAAGCGCGGCAACAATCAACAGAATACAGTCGGCACCGATGGCACGTGCTTCGATGATTTGATAAGGATCGATAATGAAGTCCTTGCGTATCACCGGCAAGTGGCAGGCTGCTCTGGCGATGATGAGGTCATTTTCATGACCCTGAAAAAAATCATGATCAGTCAACACGGAGAGGCAGCTTGCGCCACCTTGTTCATAGCTTTGCGCAATAGCGGCCGGGTCGAATGCCGCGCGTAATAATCCTTTGCTGGGAGAGGCTTTTTTGGCTTCGGCAATCACGGCGGGTCGATTGTGCGCAAGAGAATTCACAATGGCTTGAGTAAATCCACGAGGAGGCGAGGCCGTTGTCGCCTGTTTTTCTAACACAGACACGGGCGTGTGCAACGAACGTTCGCTGACTTCTTCTTTTTTTCGAGTCAGGATTTTTTGCAAAAAAGTCGGTGTGGCAGACATGAAAACTCTCAGTGTAAATAGGATGAATGCTTACTCGCAATACTGCGTAAAACTGATAAATTCTTCAAATTTGATCAGCGCTGCACCGCTGCCGATGGCGTCTTCAGCCATCAGCACCCCTTCTTCCAAGGTGCGGGCGATGTTACTGGCATAAATGGCTGCGCCGGCGTTCAGGGCGACGATATCACTGGCTGAGCCTCCTTTGTTTCCAAGCGATTTTTTTAACAAAACCAGCGCTTCCTCGGTATTATTAACACGTAAATCGTCCAATTTAGCGCGTTTCATGCCAAATTGTTCAGGTTTAACGCTGTACTGGCTGATGCTGCCATGATGCAGTTCTGTGATCCGGGTGTCAGCCGCGATGGATATTTCATCCAGACCATCGTCTGCATGCAGAATAAGCACATGCGAGCTGCCCAGTGTTTGTAAGGCCGATGCGAGGGTGGGCCCGAGCCTGGCGTCAAAAACCCCCATGACCTGATTGGGCGCACCGGCCGGATTGGTGAGCGGCCCTAAAATATTAAAAATGGTGCGAATACCCAACTCCTTGCGCGGACCGATAGCGTGTTTCATGGCACCGTGGTGTTTAACGGCAAACATAAAACCCTCGCCGACCTGGGTAATGGCACGCGCAATTTGCTCGGGGTTGATGTTGAGATTAACACCTGCGGCTTCGAGTACATCGGCACTGCCACAACTGCTGGAAATAGAGCGATTGCCATGTTTGGCAACGTGGGCGCCTGCGGCGGCGGCCACAAATGAAGCGGCGGTGGAAATATTAAAGGTATGGGCGCCGTCGCCCCCGGTGCCACAGGTGTCAACCAGATGATCAACATTCACGTGAACGGGTGTTGCCAGCGCCCGCATGACCTTTACGGCGCCGACAATCTCGTCTGCAGTTTCACCTTTGGCGCGTAGTGCCACCAGAAAACCACCTATTTGTGCCGGTGTTGCTGCTCCGGTCATGATTTGGTGCATTACCTGTTGCATCTCTTCAGCAGACAGGTTTTCTTGTTTGAGCAGTTTAAAGAGGGCGTCTGTGATATTCATAGCGGCTCTGGGTACCTGTCAGGGATGGGCTTGTTGCAGAAAATTGTTGAGCAAGTGATGGCCATGTTCGGTGAGAATGGATTCCGGGTGGAACTGCACGCCCTCGACAGCCAGGTGTTTATGTTTGATTCCCATAATTTCATCCATGCTGCCATCGTCATTTTCAGTCCAGGCGGTGATGTCGAGACATTCAGGCAGATGTTCGCGTTGTACCACCAGCGAATGGTAACGCGTGGCTTTGAATGTTTTGGGCAGGCAGTTAAATACCCCCAAGCCATTGTGGTGAATGGTGGACGTTTTTCCGTGCATGACCTGGCGGGCGCGCACCACCTTGCCAGAAAATACCTGCGCGATACTTTGATGACCCAGACAGATGCCCAGAATAGGGATTTTACCGGCAAAGTGCTCAATAACCGCCATCGAAATACCGGCTTCATTGGGTGTGCAAGGGCCCGGCGAAATTACCAGATGATCGGGTTTTTTTTGGGCGATCTCTTTGAGCGTGATTTCGTCATTGCGGTAAACCTGCACCTCGGCACCTAATTCGCCGAAGTATTGCACTACATTGTAAGTAAAGGAGTCATAGTTATCGATCATCAATAGCATGGTTTAACTCCTTGTGAAAATAGTGCAACCATTGAGCGCTTACGCATTGTCGGCCTCACTGATTTGTAATTGTTTGCAGGCCAGCTCCGCTGCGCGGAAAATGGCGCGGCCTTTATTCAGGGTTTCTTCCCATTCAAGTTCAGCAATGGAGTCGGCTACGATGCCGGCACCGGCCTGAATATACAGCATATTATCCTTGATAATTGCTGTGCGGATGGCAATGGCTGTATCCATGTTGCCATGCCAGGAAAGATAACCCACCGCACCTCCATAAATACCACGTTTGACCGGTTCCAGTTCGTCAATGATTTCCATGGCGCGAATTTTGGGTGCGCCACTTAAGGTGCCGGCGGGTAGTGTGGCCTTGAGTACATCCATGGGGCTTTTATCCGCTGACAAGTGTCCTTGCACATTCGATACGATGTGCATGACATGGGAATAGCGTTCAATGCTCATTTGATCTGAAACTTTCACCGAGCCGATTTGCGCTACACGCCCGACATCATTACGTCCCAGATCAATCAGCATCAAATGCTCAGCAATTTCCTTGGGATCAGTCAGCAGCTCTTGTTCGAGCGCCAGATCCTGTTCGGGCGTGGCGCCCCGTTTACGCGTGCCCGCCAAAGGGCGCACCGTAATAACGTGATCTTCGGCGCGCGCCAGAATTTCGGGCGACGATCCTACAATATGAAAATCACCCAGATCGAGGTAGTAAAGATAAGGCGAGGGATTCAGATGACGCAATGCGCGATAGAGGCTCAGCGGCGAGGCATCAAAAGGCACTGACATGCGCTGAGCCAAAACCACCTGCATAACATCGCCCGCGAGAATGTAGTCCTTGATGCGCTCAACCGCCGCCTCGAAACTTTTCTTGTCGAAACCGGGAGTGAAATCCTTTTCTGAGATCTGTTGACAGGGCTGGGTGTTTTGCTCGGTCACAGACTGACGTATTTCACTGATCAGTTGATCAAGACGTGCCTGACCTTGTTGGTAGGCATCAACTGTTTCGGGATTGACATGCGTGAGGACAAACAGCGATCCACTCAGGTTGTCAAACACCACGATATCATCGGAAACCATCAACAGAATATCAGGCGTGTTCAGGGTATCGGGTTTGGCTGGCCCTAGACGCGGTTCGACATAACGCACCGTATCATAGGAAAAATACCCCACCAGCCCGCCATTAAACTTGGGCAAGCCGGGAATAATCGGCACTTTAAAGCCTTGCTGGTAGTCGTGAATATAGGCGAGCGGATCCTGCACGCTTTGTTGATGAATCACGTGACCGTTTTCTTCGTGACTGACCTCGAAGCCCGACACTTTCAGTAGCGTTTTGCAGGGCAGGCCAATGATGGAATAACGCCCCCACTGTTCGCCACCGTGCACCGATTCAAACAAATACGTGTAGGGTTTTGCGGCCAATTTAAGGTAACAGCTGAGTGGTGTTTCAAGGTCGGCGATAATTTCGCGAACCAGGGGAATGCGGTTATAACCTTGCTGGGCATACGCGGTAAATTGTTCTGGGGTCATGGTGTATTCCTGAACGGACAATAGGCAAACAAAAAAGGGCAGGTTTGCTTTACAGTAAAGCAAAGCAAAAGACAGGGTGTGACGCTAAGCGCGCCAGCGGAGGGGTTGGAACGATAAGTTGCAGCCGATCAGGTCAGAGGCAAGGATATGTAACACGTGTTATTCCAAGGTGATCAAACGTTTAAAAACAGACATAAGCTACTTTAAGTGATTCAGCTTATCAATCGTCTGGTGCAAATTTGTTGAGAATTTTTACGCGCCTGAAAACAAAAGACTGGCGGATTAAAAAAAGCGAAGCGTCTTACGGCTTCGCTGAAGGGGAGTAGGTCTAAGCGGCGCCTGCTAGACGTGCTGGATTAATCATGCGTTTTGCGTCGTGAAAAAAAGGTTTTGCCCAGTTTTTCTGCGTTACCGAGCAGATCCGTTGCCAGGTCGGCCACTTCCTCGACCGATTTGTTGCTCGTATCGTTATCGATTTTTTCAGCATAGCGATCAGCGGTTTTACGTAAACCCTTTAAACCTTGTTGCAGGCTTTTGACCAACGGATCGGCCGAAGGCTTGGATGCGGCGCTTTTTTTGGGATCAGCGAGCACTTCATCGGCGACCTCTTTAAGCCCCTTGACTAAGTCATGTTCCTTGGTTTTTTCAGGCACTAATTCGTTAAACATGCGGTTGGCAGTGCGACTTGCTTGTGAAATTAGTTTGTCCGCCTCGCCACTGTTGTAGGTTTTGGCTGCTTTTTTTATTAATTTTTCCAGATCCATTTTAGGCTGCTCCTGAGTGCTTTGATTTATTTTTGCATTGCGATTCATCATGACTGATGAGGGATATAAGTACAAAATTCGCAAATTCAAGTGTGCTGATTGCGCTAATTTACCTTGCAGTGTTTCGTCAGAAGCCCAGCTTGGCACCTGCGCCCAGCAGGGTTGCTACGCCAAAGAAGGCAAAAATCACTGCGGCGATCACATGTACCAGTCGCATCGGAATGTTTGCCGCCAGTTTGTCGCCCACAAAAACGGCAGGGACGTCGGCAATGAGCATGCCCAGTGTTGTGCCGATTACAACCAACAGGGGCGTGCCATAGTGAGCCGCCATCGCCACGGTGGCGAGTTGAGTTTTGTCGCCCATTTCAGCCAGAAAAAACGTGATTACTGTGGCACCAAAAACACCCAGCCGTGTTGCAATGTGGGTTTCCTCTTCTTCGATTTTATCCGGAATCAACGTCCAGACGGCCATGCCGAGAAAGGACAAGCCCAGTACCCAGCGTAAGGTGTTGACATTGAGAACGCTGGTGATCCAGGCACCAAAGGCACCGGCAAGGCCATGATTCACCACGGTGGCGACCAAAATACCGGCGATGATAGGCAAAGGCTTTTTAAAACGTGCGGCGAGTAAAAAAGCCAGAAGTTGTGTCTTGTCGCCGATTTCAGCAAGGGTGACAAGGCCGGTAGAGACAAAGAGTGCTTCCATAACTATTCCTCGGCCGGTACAGACAAATGACCACAACACATCCCCGGCCACTGCAGAGGCGTCATGGTCAAAGGTCTTGCCAGGCAAAGGGCTGTTTACGCCATGACCTTAAGGGTCAAGTATGTTGACGTAAACCTCTTTGAGAACGAAGAGCGGCTACTCCCCAGTGAC
>DAIRVL010000038.1:10562-17761 GCA_036802845.1 Pseudomonadales bacterium
TTGCTCTGTAGCCAGTCGCGGCGATCGCTGGCGCGTTTTTTTGCCAGCAGCATGTCCATCAATTGCGAAGTGTCGTCACCGTCCGCGATCACCAGTTTGACCAGACGGCGGGTATCGGGGTCCATGGTTGTTTCCCGTAACTGCAAGGGATTCATTTCGCCGAGGCCTTTAAAACGCTGCACATTGACCTGACCCTTTTTTTTCTCAGCGGCAATACGATCAAGCACCCCTTTTTTTTCTTCATCGTCGAGCGCATAAAAAACTTCTTTGCCCACATCAATGCGGTAAAGCGGCGGCATGGCGGCATAGACATAGCCGGCGGCGACCAGTGGCCGAAAGTGGCGTAAAAACAGGGCGCACAGCAAGGTGGCAATATGCAGGCCATCGGAATCGGCATCAGCAAGAATGCAGACTTTCTGGTAACGCAGTTTGGATAAATCGTCGTCGCCGGGCTCCATGCCAATCGCAACTGCAATATCATGCACTTCCTGTGAGGCCAACACTTCGCGTGAGTCGACTTCCCAAGTGTTGAGGATTTTCCCCCTCAGCGGCATTACGGCCTGAAATTCGCGATTGCGTGCCTGTTTGGCCGAGCCGCCGGCAGAATCACCTTCGACCAGAAACAGTTCACTGCGTTCGGGCTCCTGACTGCTGCAATCGGCCAGTTTACCGGGCAGCGCCGGCCCCCCGGTGACTTTTTTGCGAATGACTTGTTTGCTCGCACGTAGGCGTGACTGGGCCTTGTTGATGACCAGGTCAGCGAGGCGTTCAGCAAACGCGGTATGTTGATTCAGCCATAAGCTGAAGGTGTCTTTGATAACGCCGGATATAAACGGCGCGCATTGCCGTGAGGACAGCCGTTCTTTGGTTTGTCCGGAAAACTGGGGTTCCTGCATTTTTGCCGACAGCACAAAGGCGCAACGATCCCAGATATCTTCGGGGGCCAGTTTGACACCACGTGGCAATAAATTACGAAATTCACAGAATTCGCGCAGGGCTTCGAGCAATCCACTACGCAGACCGTTCACGTGGGTGCCGCCCTGCATGGTAGGAATGAGGTTAACGTAACTTTCCTGTAATAACTCGCCACCCTCTGGCAGCCAGCATAGGGCCCAGCTGACGGCGGCGTCGTTGCCGATTTGTTCGCCGGTAAAGGGTTCTTCGGGCAAACGTTCTTCATTGGCACAGGCCTCAACGAGATAATCACGAATGCCATTTTCATACAGCCAATGACAGTGCTCGTCGCTTTGTTCATCCCAGAACAGCACCTCCAGACCGGAGCACAGCACGGCTTTGGCTTTGAGTACATGTTTAAGTCGCGAGACCGAAAATTTGGGGCTGTCAAAATATTGTGGGTCGGGAAAAAAACGTAAGCTTGTTCCGGTATCACGTTTTTTACAGCTGTCGATCAAGTCCAGTGTGCTGGCTTTTTCACCACCACGATAGGTCTGACGGTAGACGGAGCCATCGCGTTTGATGGTGACTGTAAGGCTTTGCGACAGCGCGTTTACTACCGACACCCCTACACCGTGCAGGCCGCCTGAAAACTGGTAATTTTTATTGGAAAACTTACCGCCGGCATGCAAACGGGTGAGGATCAGTTCAACACCGCTGATCTTTTCTTCCGGATGAATATCCACCGGCATGCCGCGGCCATCGTCGCTGACTTCCAGCGAGCCATCTTTATATAAACGCAGCTCGATTTTTTTGGCGTGACCGGCCAGGGCTTCGTCAACGCTGTTATCAATCACCTCCTGCGCCAGATGATTAGGCCGGCTGGTGTCGGTGTACATGCCAGGGCGTCTGCGGACGGGATCCAGTCCGCTTAATACCTCGATAGATTCTGCGTTATAAAGCTGTTCTGACATGAATAAGGGCATCTCCTGTGACAATGAATCGTATATGACAATGAATCGTATATGAATAAATCGTAGTGGCTGTGCTTTAGGGTAGCGCGTTGCGGTGATCAATGCCGATAAAATTAAGCACGGAGGGAATCATCCGCTCAAAATTATCAAAGCCATGACTGCCGCCTTGTTGTAAGACTGTTGGGCTGTGCGGGAGTTTTGCCAGCGCTTGACGATAATCGAGCACCTCATCACCCGTTTGCAACAAGAGCAGAAAACGTTCCGGCTGTTGAATGTACGGCACATCAAAACGTTTTAATTCATCGATATGATGTGGCTGAAAAACAAAAGACTCGCCGGTGTGGTAATTATGGTTTTCGCCCAGATAGTTTTCCAGAAGTTCAAAAGGGCGTACGGCGGGGTTCACTAACACGGCTTTTAAATCATAGTGCTGGGCCAGATAAATCGCATAATACGCACCGAGTGAACTGCCCACCAGAGCAAGCGTTTTTGTTTCAGCGCGTGATAAGTAATGCTCAACGCGTGTTTGCAAGAGCTTCATTGCCGCTTGTGGGCTGAATGGAAGCTCGGGGGTGTCAAAGCGATGAGGCGCAAGGTCTTTGAACGCGTGCTGCAAGGCGCATGCTTTCCAGGATGCAGGTGAACTGCCGAAACCGTGAATGTAGATAAGCACATGAGCAGCAGACATAGCTTGCAACACAAAAAGAAAAAATGGGTGCGCACGGTTGAACAAAAAATTATTCAGCGTTTTCTAATAACCCTTGATGCTGTAATCAATGTCAAACTTGACGCCTTCAACCCGTGAAACGCCGGTAGAGAAAGAGCCGTCGGCAAATAATTCCAGCCAGCGATAACCCGGTGGCAGTTGATCGGCGGTAAAGTTTTTTTGTTCCGGTTTAAATTGCACACACGTCGAAGGCGCGGACAGCAAACGCAGCGAATCAAAATCGGCATGATAACGATCCATTACCTGATGCACATGCCCCCAAAGAAGGGCTTTAACCTGTTTGTAAGGCTGCATCAGGGCAAAAAATTGTTCAGCGTTGCTGACCATCTGCTCATCTAACCACGCTGAACCCATTTTTACCGGTTGGTGGTGCAGGGCCACGATGACATGTTTATCGTGATGCGTTTCCAGTGCGGTGAGCAAGAACGCAAGCTCACTGTCGGCGAGATGTCCACCCACCTGGTCTTTTACGCTGCTGTTAAGCAGGATAATGCGCCAGTGTATTCCAGCCGAAATAACACAAGGGCTCAGGCGTTCATTACCCACTAATACCTGCAGAATGCCGGCTTCGTTATCATGATTACCTTGCAGCCAGTAACTGGGGCGTTGCAGTGTGCTGATCAACGATTCGAAACGATGATAGGAATCCTCGGAGCCATCTTGGGAAATATCACCGGTCGCCAGTACGATATCGAGATCGGGCTGTTCGGTTTTAATCAGATCCAACACCCTTTGCAAGCTGCTGTCAGTATTCAAACCCAGTAATTTGCCGTCGCGACGGGCAAATAGGTGAGAGTCACTCACCTGAACCACCTTGATGCCGTTGTTTTTTTCAGTTTTTTTAGTACGCTGACTCACAGCGGCTCCTTGTATAAACAGGTTTTAGATTCAGACGTGTGACCTGATCTGTGTTTGAATCTGGTCGGTTTTTACCTGAAAGGTAGTTCGTTTTGTTTTAAGTTAAACGTAACTCTTTCACATTTAACTAATTTCTAGCCAACAACAGTCAAAAAAGCAATGATTGCCTAAGAAGGCGATAAATTTATAAGAATATTACACGCGCCAAGAAGCCATGGCTTATGATCCCGACACCACCGGTTCTGCGACTTGACCAAACAACAAACAATGGCTGAGCCAGTCGCCCAGAAAACGGTTCAACTGGGCTTTTTCGTCGCGCTGGTGCATGGCCGGGTTGGGGTAGTCATAACACGCGGCAAAATCGCGTTGTTGTTGGCAGCTCAGCACTTCTGCCATGCTGGCGTCATGGTACAGCCGGATCACCATGTTGGGGCCGGACGACCAGGACGAGTTTTCTCCTGGGGTGTGTTGAATTGCCGCATCATGCGCGGCGGACAGGGTGGTGGTGTATCTGGATCGTTCGGTGATGTGTAGTTCGATACGCGAAACCTGCTCACCCCAGGACACCATAAAAATACGCTGATCGTTGCTGTGCAGTTCGGGTAACAATTTTAGCAGGCGATGATAATTCCATTCACACTGAGACAGATGACAGCGCAAATCAGGCACATATCGCCGTTTGCTATTTGGCACTTGATAATAGACAGGACTTCTTGTCACCGAAACACCCGCTGCCAGTTAAGTTCCAGCCACTGCAGCGCGATCAGGCTGGCTGCGTTTTGAATACGCCCCTCGCGAACAGCCTCAAAGGCTTGGGTCATCGGCAGAACATGCACCCGGATATCTTCACCTTCATCGGCCAAACCATGAAGACCACCGGCAGTGCTGGCATCCACCCGGCCACAATACAGGCTGATTTTCTCCGAGCTGCCACCGGGACTTACCATGTAGTCACAAATCTTGATCAACTCACCTTGTAGTTGCAGACCGGCTTCTTCCACGGCTTCGCGCTGGATCAACTGTTCCAGCGACTCATCGAGCTCTTCGATACCAGCCACTAATTCCAGCACCCAGGGAAAATCGCCCAGCACATAGGCACCGATGCGAAACTGCTCCACCAGTACCACAGCGCTCAGGTCTGGATCATAGGCCAGCAGGCCCGCTGCACGGCCTCGTTTCATGACCTCCCGTTCGATAACCTGACTCATACCACCGGCAAACAGTGGGTGACGCAAACGGTAGGACGATACGCTGAGAAAACCTTGGTGCTTAGTAGTTTCGCTCAGTAATTCGACCTGATCTATGCTGAATTCCGGGGTTTTATTCATAGTAGGGTCTCAGGCTTTTTGGTACAGCTGTGCTCCTTGGGCTTTAAATTCTTCGGCTTTTTCCACCAGACCGTTTTCAACGGCGACACCCATTTTTTCTATGTTCATTTGCGCAGCATAATCACGCACTTCCTGCGTGATTTTCATGGAACAGAATTTTGGTCCACACATGGAGCAGAAGTGCGCCACCTTGTGGGCATCCTTGGGCAGTGTTGCATCATGGTAGGCACGCGCGGTTTCGGGGTCGAGTGAAAGATTAAACTGATCTTCCCAGCGAAATTCGAAACGCGCCTTGGATAAAGCATTATCACGCACCTGGGCGGTGGCATGGCCTTTGGCCAGATCGGCTGCATGAGCAGCGATCTTGTAAGCGATTAGCCCCTGTTTTACATCGTGTTTGTCAGGCAAGCCCAGGTGTTCCTTGGGGGTGACATAACAGAGCATGGCGGTGCCGTACCAAGCAATCTGTGCGGCACCAATGCCGGAGGAAAAATGATCGTAACCGGGTGAAATATCAGTCACCAGTGGTCCAAGCGTATAAAACGGCGCCTCGCCACACAGCGCAAGCTGTTTGTCCATATTTTCCTTGATCAAATGCATGGGGACATGCCCCGGCCCTTCGATCATGGTTTGCACATCGTGCCGCCAGGCAATTTGAGTCAATTCGCCGAGGGTTTCCAGTTCACCAAACTGTGCGTCGTCATTGGCATCGGCAATACAGCCGGGACGCAAGCCATCGCCCAGCGAGAAGGTCACGTCATAGGCCTTCATAATCTGGCAAATATCTTCAAAGTGGGTGTAAAGAAAGTTTTCCTTATGATGGGCCAGACACCACTTGGCCATAATCGAACCACCCCGCGATACGATGCCCGTTAAACGTTGGGCTGTCAGCGGCACATAACGCAGCAAAACCCCGGCATGGATGGTGAAATAATCCACGCCTTGCTCGGCTTGTTCGATCAGGGTGTCGCGGAAAATATCCCACGTGAGCTCTTCGGCAATACCATCCACTTTTTCCAGGGCCTGGTAAATAGGCACGGTGCCAATGGGCACGGGGGAGTTACGAATAATCCATTCCCGGGTTTCATGAATATTCTTGCCGGTGGACAGATCCATTACATTGTCCGCGCCCCAGCGAATGGCCCAGGTCATTTTTTCCACTTCTTCTTCAATCGAGGAACTCAGCGCCGAATTACCGATATTGGCATTTACCTTGACCAGAAAATTGCGCCCGATAATTTGCGGTTCCAGCTCAGGATGATTGATGTTGGCGGGGATGACCGCCCGGCCGCGGGCCACCTCAGAACGGACAAATTCAGCCGTGACTTCTTCAGGCAGAGAGGCGCCAAAACTTTCGCCGCGTGAACGCTGACGCAGCAAACCGGCTTCTTTGGCTTCCTGGTAACGCATGTTTTCGCGAATGGCAATAAACTCCATTTCTTCGGTAATGATACCCCGACGCGCGTAATGCATCTGCGATACATTGTTGCCGGTTTTTGCGCGACGCGGTGGGCGAAGTCCGGTAAAGCGCAAGGACGCTAGTTGCATATCATTCAGACGCTTTCGGCCGTATTCCGAGCTCAGGCTTGCTAACTGTTCGCAGTCGCCACGGCCGCTAATCCAGGCGCCACGTAAATCGGGTAGGCCTTTGTGAATATCAATGCTGATGGCCGGGTCCGTGTAGGGGCCGGAGGTGTCGTATACGGTCACCGGTGGATTGGGTTCGCTTCCCTGGGCCGTCAGTGTTTCTTGCTGATAAATTTCGCGCATGGGCACGTTGATGCCACGTAAGCCCTGAACATAAATTTTGCGGGAATTAGGAAAAGGTTGTGCCGAATCCTGATTGACTTTGGCACCCTGACTTAAAAAACTCGGTGGCTTAACGCTCATTTTTACTCTCTTGATCGTGAACTGCAAACGAAAGAAACGAGTTTACTATATGTGAGCCACTGGTGAGCTGCAAGGTAAGGCGGAAATGAATAAAACCCCAAAATAGATGGTGCTATAAGTCAGCGCGGTCGGCAAAAAAAGGGTTGCGTGAACTGCGTGTTATTGCTTGTCGGATTTTTTTTACACTTAAAAGATCTTATCAATAAAAATTGATCCGCCGTGTTTCGGGGTGATGGCAGGTGTATTTGATGGATATTTAGGTAACAAAGCGTTTTAGGGTGTTGGTTTTTAGCAAAAATGCCCCCTGCGGCCCATATAAAGAACAAAACAGTGCAAATTCAACCGCACAGGAGGGGCTTTACAGTGTCGGGTTTTTATACATGCTAAAAAATAAAGTACATTACTTTGCTTGAAATCAATAAGATATTTGCATGGCCTGTATCTTGCTTATAAAATGCGCAAGCAGGGCGGTGTCTTGTTGTATAACGAATCTATGTTTTATCGGAGATAAAAAAATGAAATTAAACA
>DAIRVL010000039.1:0-17714 GCA_036802845.1 Pseudomonadales bacterium
GAAGGTTACGCCGGTTTACGTAAAGCCTTAAAAGAAATGAGCCCGGCCGACATCACCCAAGTGGTGAAAGACTCCAATCTCAAAGGCCGGGGTGGTGCTGGTTTTCCTGCCGGGGTAAAGTGGTCTCTGGTACCGATGGGGCCTGATGCGCCAAAACAAAAATACCTGGTCTGTAATGCCGACGAAATGGAACCCGGCACTTTCAAAGATCGCTTGTTAATGGAAACCCTGCCGCATCAATTAATCGAAGCCATGATTCTGGTCGGTTATGCGCTGCAGGTTAGCAAAGCCTATATTTTCCTGCGCGGCGAATACATTCTTGCCGCCGAGCGCCTTAACAAGGCATTGGCCGATGCCCGCGCTGCAGGTTATCTGGGCGAAAACATTCTGGGCACCGGTTGGGGCATGGAGCTTTATGTCCACACGGGTGCGGGTCGTTATATTTGCGGCGAAGAAACCGCCTTAATCAACTCCTTGGAAGGCCGTCGCGCCAATCCGCGCGCCAAACCACCCTTCCCGCAAATTGCCGGATTATGGGGCAAGCCTACCGTCGTCAATAACGTCGAAACACTTAGCAATGTACCGCAGATTATTTTGCGCGGCGCTGAGTGGTATAAAAATTTAAGCCAAGGCAAAAGTAAAGACGCGGGCACCAAACTTTATGGCATGTCAGGTCGTACTAAACGAACCGGTGTCTGGGAATTACCACTAGGCACCAGTGCTCGTGAAATTCTGGAAGAACATGCCGGTGGCATGAAAGATGGCTACAAACTGAAGTGCTGGTTACCCGGCGGCGCCTCCACCGACTTTCTGATGCCCGAACATCTGGATTTGGCCATGGACTATGAGACCATAGGCAAAGCCGGCAGCCGTATGGGAACAGGTTTGATGATGGTGGTAGATGACAAACATAATCTGCTGTCCGTTGTGCGTAATCTGGAAGAATTTTTTGCCCGTGAGTCCTGTGGTTGGTGTACACCTTGCCGCGATGGTCTGCCCTGGACAGTCAAGTTGCTGCGGGCCATTGAAAAGGGTGAAGGTCAAAGCGGTGACATTGAAACCCTGGAACAAATGACACGCTTATTGGGCCCAGGTAAAACATTCTGCGCCCATGCGCCGGGTGCCATGGAGCCCTTGCAAAGTGCACTCAAGTATTTCAGAAATGAATTTGAATCAGGGATTAAACAGGTTTAAACCCTGTGAGACTGTACTCAATCGTCACTCACATAGTAATAAAGAATTTTGTGTTTTTAGCTGCGTACTCTTTTTTTAGGTGTTTATAAGGCATGGCAACAATTCACGTTGATGGGGAACAGTACGAAGTAGACGGTGCAGACAATCTACTGCAAACCTGTCTGTCGTTGGGTTTGGATATTCCTTATTTTTGTTGGCATCCCGCCCTGGGCAGTGTCGGCGCCTGTCGCCAATGTGCGGTTAAACAATTTAGCGACGCCAACGATACCCGTGGCCGGCTGGTCATGTCCTGCATGACCCCCGCTGCAAACGGCACTTATATTTCAATTGATGACGAAGAAGCCAAAGCCTTCCGTGAAAGTGTGGTCGAATGGTTAATGACCAATCACCCCCACGATTGCCCCGTGTGCGAAGAAGGTGGTCACTGCCATTTGCAAGACATGACCGTGATGACCGGCCATGCCAAGCGTCGTTACCGCTTTGATAAGCGCACTCACCAAAATCAGGAACTCGGACCCTTCATCAGTCATGAAATGAATCGCTGTATTGCCTGTTATCGTTGCGTGCGTTACTACAAAGATTACGCCGGAGGTGGCGATCTGGGTGTGTACGGCGCGCATGACAACGTGTATTTTGGCCGCGAAAACGACGGGGTGCTTGAAAGTGAATTCTCGGGCAATCTGACTGAAGTCTGCCCAACGGGTGTTTTTACCGACAAAACCCATTCCGAGCACTACACCCGCAAGTGGGATATGCAATTCGCGCCCAGCATTTGCCAGCAATGTTCGGTGGGGTGCAATATCAGCCCCGGTGAACGTTATGGTGAAATCCGGCGTATAGAAAACCGTTATAACGGCAGTGTTAACCACTACTTCCTCTGTGATCGGGGGCGTTTTGGTTATGGTTATGTCAATCTGCCCGAACGTCCACGTATTCCCTATCTTCGAAATAATGCATCGCTTGAGATGCTCACTATAGATACTGCGCTGGATACAGCAGCAAATCAGCTCAAGCACGCCAAACGTATTATTGGCATAGGTTCACCGAGGGCGAGTTTAGAGAGCAACTACGCGCTACAGGAACTGGTTGGAAAAGAAAACTTTTATTCCGGTTTAAACGCCGACGAACTCGCCTTAAGTCAACTGGCGCTTGAAATTTTGCGGTCAACAGCTGCAAGCATTCCCTCCTTACGCCAGATCGAAGAAAACGATGCCATTTTTGTGCTGGGTGAAGATCTTACGCAAACGGCACCGCGCATTGCGCTGGCTCTGCGTCAATCAGTTAAAAATGCAGCGATTCAGGCCGCTGAAAAATTAAAAATCGGAGCCTGGCATGATGCAGCCATTCGCAGCATTGGACTGAATCAAAAAAGCCCCCTGTATATTGCCAGCGTTGCCGCCACACGACTTGATGACGCAGCAAGCGGCACCTACCACGCCAGTCCTGATGATCTGGCACGCTTGGGTTTTGCTGTGGCTCATGCGATTGATAACAATGCGCCGGCGGTTCTTGATCTTGATCCACACACAGCCGCACTTGCAAATACCATTGCAACAAGTTTGTTGTCAGCCACTAAACCACTGATCATCGGTGGCACCAGTCTTATGAATGCGGCCAGTTTACAAGCCGTGGCTAACATCAGTAATGCATTGGCACATAACAATAAAAATGCCTCGATCAGTCTTATCTTTCAGGAGGCCAATACCCTGGGTTCGGTGTTACTGGGCGGGAATTCAGTTCAAGCTGCATTAGAGGTGTTAAAAGCCGGGCATGCCGATGCAGTAGTGGTTCTGGAAAATGATCTGTATCGCCGTGCGGATGCTGACCTTGTTGATGCCGCCCTTGCCAATTCATCCACCGTGATAGTGGTCGACCATCAAAACACCGCAACTGCGCAAAAAGCCAGTCTTGTATTTTCTGCCGCCAGCTTTGCTGAAGGTGACGGTACCTTAATCAATCAGGAAGGACGTGCGCAGCGTTTCTTCCAAGTTTACGATCCTGTTTATTACCAGCCCGATACCCGTATAAAAGAAAGCTGGCGCTGGTTACATGCGCTGCACAGCACCCAAATGGGTAAAAACGTCGACTGGACGCAACTTGATGAAGTAACAGCCGCCTGTGCGCACGATTACCCTGCCCTGGCGGATATTATTCAGGCGGCACCGACTGCGAATTTTCGTATTCTGGGTCGCAAAGTGGCGCGTCAACCTATCCGTTACAGCGGTCGCACCGCCATGCGTGCCAATATTTCTGTCCATGAACCACGTGCATCACAAGACCAGGACTCCGCACTGGCATTTTCAATGGAAGGTTTTGGTGGTGCCAGCGAGCCCGGCGCGCTGATACCTTTTGCCTGGTCCCCTGGCTGGAACTCACCGCAGGCATGGAATAAATTTCAGGACGAAGTAGGTGGTCATCTCACTTCGGGTGATCCGGGGGTTCGGCTTATTACACCAACACCGTCGTTAGCCGCTTACTACACTGGTATTCCGGAACGTTTTGCGACAGTGAATGATCGTCTGAAAGTTGTGCCGCTTTACCATATTTTCGGCAGCGAAGAACTTTCCGCCAAAGCAGCACCGATACAGGCCTTAATGCCAGAAGCTTACGCTGCACTATCACGCCATGATGCACAATACCTGAATCTCAGTGCAGGCAGTTTGCTTGAAATCAAAATTGAACAGAAAACCTGTAGACTGCCGGTCGTGATTAACGACAGTTTGGTCGCAGGCACCTTAGGTCTACCCCTTGGTTTAACAGGTATTCCTCTGTTTAATTCGGCTTCATGGGCCTCAGTACACGCCCTGACTCAAGGAGAATCTGCTTTATGAGTTGGTTCACGCCGGAAATATTGGCACTTGTCTGGGCCGTCGTTAAATCGCTAATTATTCTGTTTGGCACCGTAGGCATCGCTGCCCTGCTGATTATGGTTGAGCGCCGTTTGCTGGCATTGTGGCAGGATCGTTATGGACCTAATCGTGTAGGTCCTTTTGGTCTGTTGCAAATAGTTGCCGATATGCTGAAGATGTTTTTCAAAGAAGACTGGACGCCTCCTTTTGCTGACAAACTCACCTTCTGGTTAGCACCTGCCATTACCATGATCACCATACTGCTAATGATGGCCCTTGTGCCGATAACACCGGATTGGAGGGTGGCTGATTTTGATGTGGGTCTGTTAATTTTCTTCGCTTTGGCTGGGCTGGCGGTGTATTCGGTCATCTTGGCCGGCTGGTCGAGTAATAACAAATATTCCTTGCTCGGTGGTCTGCGTTCAACGGCGCAAACCATTTCCTATGAAGTATTTATGGGGTTGTCACTGATGGGGGTTGTTGCCATCACGGGTTCATTCAAACTCAGTGATATTGTTAATGCCCAACAGGATCTTTGGTTTGTTATTCCTCAATTTATTGGTTTTATCACCTTTGCTATTGCCGGTGTGGCTGTAACTCATCGTTTTCCGTTTGATTTTCCAGAGGCCGAACAAGAGCTTGCGGCAGGTTATCAAACTGAATACTCAGGCCTGAAATGGGGTATGTTTTTTGTGGCCGAATACGTGGCTGTGGTGGTTATTTCTGCTTTGATAGTGACTTTTTTCTTTGGTGGCTGGCAGGGTCCATTTTTACCTCCCTTTGTTTGGTTTGTTGTTAAAACAAGCTTTTTTATCATGCTGTTTATTCTGATTCGCGGCTCCCTGATGAGACCTCGTTATGATCAGGTCATGAATGCGGGTTGGAAATTCTGTTTACCACTGACTTTATTAAACCTGCTTATTACCGCTGCGGTTATTTTGTCGCGCGCACAGGGCTAAAGGAGAAAGATCAAATGATCGCAAACTTTTTTAAAGGTGTTTGGAGTCAGTTGCGCAGTATTGCCATGGTCTTTTCCCATGCAGGACGTAAGCGCGACACAATTCAGTACCCGGAAGTGCCTGTTTATCTGCCACCGCGCTACCGTGGTCGTATTGTTTTGACCCGTGATCCCGATGGCGAAGAACGTTGTGTGGGCTGCAATCTTTGCGCCGCCGCCTGCCCTGTGGGTTGTATCTCGCTACAAAAGGCCGAAAAACCAGACGGTCGCTGGTATGCGGAATTTTTTCGTATCAACTTTTCGCGTTGTATTTTTTGCGGTTATTGTGAAGAAGCCTGCCCAACCAATGCCATTCAGCTAACACCTGATTTCGAGCTGGCTGAATATAAACGACAGGATCTGGTTTACGAAAAAGAAGATCTCTTGATTTCGGGTCCAGGCAAATACCCTGATTATAATTTTTATCGCGTCTCAGGCCTGGCAATTGCCGGCAAGCCCAAAGGTGCTGCTCAGAACGAAGCAGAGCCTGTTGATGTTAAAAGTTTACTTCCCTAGACACTAACAGACAGAAGGACCTTATTGTGGAATTTGTTTTTTACAGTTCGGCGGCGGTGGCCGTGTTGGCTACCTTTCGTGTGATTAGCAATACCAATCCTGTTCATGCCCTGTTGAACCTGGTTGTGTCCTTGCTGGCAATCGCCATGATTTTTTTTACCCTGGGTGCACCCTTTGCCGCTGCTTTAGAAATGATTGTTTACGCCGGCGCCATCATGGTGCTGTTTGTGTTTGTGGTGATGATGCTGAATTTGGGTGACAGTGTGGTTAATCAGGAAAAAAAATGGTTACAAGCAGATGCTTGGTTAGTACCGGCTTTGCTGACAACAGGCTTGTTACTGTTATTGATTTATACGCTCAATCAGCAGTCTGATGCCGTGATGGGCATGACGCCTGTGGACGCCAAACAGGTCGGTATCGCTTTGTTTGGGCCTTACATTCTGGTGGTGGAGCTGGCATCGCTGCTTTTGCTGGCAGCTTTGGTCGCGGCCTTTCATATTGGTCGTCATGATGAAACCGAATAAAAAGAGGAGCTTTTCACATGGCTGAAATTCCAATGGAACATGGTCTGGCACTGGCGGCAATTCTGTTTGTCCTGGGTCTGGCCGGTCTTACTGTTCGTCGCACAATTCTTTACTCACTGATGTGCGTAGAAATCATGATGAACGCAGCGGCGCTGGCCTTTGTTGTTGCTGGCAGTCGTTGGGGGCAGGCCGATGGCCAAATCATGTTTATTTTGATTTTATCTCTGGCAGCAGCAGAGGCCAGCATTGGCCTGGCGATGGTGATTCAGTTTTATCACCGCTACGGTTCCCTTGATATTGATTCGGCGAGCGAGATGCGCGGATGAACCTGTTATTCCTGACTTTTTTAGCCCCTATCATTGGCTTTTTGTTGCTGTCCGTTTTCAACGAGAAGTTGAGCGAAAATAAAGCCGCTTTCATCGGCGTGGGCTCAATGCTTGTTTCCGCACTCGTTGCCTTGTATGCGGGGATTGATTTCCTGCAACAAGACACGGCCATAGCGTACACACAACAGATGTGGACATGGATGGTCGTGGGTGACTTCAAACCCACCTTCACCCTCTATCTTGATGGCCTGTCATTAACCCTGCTTGGTGTGGTCACTGGCGTAGGCTTTTTCATTCACCTTTTTGCGTCCTGGTACATGCGCGGCGAGGAAGGCTATGCCCGTTTTTTCTCCTATATGAATCTTTTCATTGCCAGCATGTTATTCCTGGTGTTGGGTGATAACCTGCTCTTCGTCTATTTTGGTTGGGAAGGCGTAGGTATTTGCAGTTATTTGCTGATTGGTTTTTACTTCAAGAATGCCGCCAACGGTGAAGCCGCAATGAAAGCCTTTATTATCACCCGTGTGGGTGATGTCTTTATGGCGATTGGTTTATTCCTGCTGTATTACATTTTCGGTACACTCAATATCCAGGCGATATTGCAAGCAGCACCTGAGGCCAGTGCACATGTTGGCGTGTTATTACCCTTGGCAACGCTGATGCTTTTAGGTGGTGCCGTGGGTAAATCGGCGCAGCTGCCTTTGCAAACCTGGTTGCCGGATGCAATGGCCGGACCTACGCCTGTATCGGCCTTGATTCACGCTGCAACCATGGTTACCGCAGGGGTGTATTTGATTGCCCGTACGCATACCCTGTTCGAACTGGCACCCAATGTACATCTACTGGTTGGATTCATTGGTGCAGCAACCTTGTTATTGGCCGGTTTCGCCGCGCTGGTGCAAAGTGATATCAAACGCATTCTGGCTTATTCCACCATGAGCCAGATCGGTTATATGTTTCTGGCTTTAGGGGTAGGTGCCTGGAGTGCGGCTATCTTCCACCTGATGATTCATGCTTTTTTCAAGGCCTTGTTGTTCCTGACGGCAGGCGCTGTAATAGTCGCCACCCACCATGAACAGGACATTTTCAAAATGGGGGGCTTGCGTAAAAAATTACCTCTGGAATATCTGTGCTTCCTTGTCGGTGGCGCTGCACTGGCAGCCTTGCCCATCGTGACTTCAGGTTTTTACAGCAAAGATGAAATTCTCTGGGAAACGCTGGCTTCGGGCCACTCGGGCTTTTTAACGGCTGGGTTAATCGGTGCGTTTATGACCTCGCTGTATACCTTCCGGCTTATTTTTATTGTCTTTCACGGTGAAATCAAAACCGATGCGCACAAGGGGCATGGTCTGGCCTATGCACTGCCTTTAATGGTTTTGCTGATTTTATCAACAGGTCTGGGCGCGCTGATTACGCCCCCCTTGCAAACGGTTTTGCCAGCCAGTGTGGGTGAACATGGCGGCGAGATGAAACATACGCTGGAGCTGGTTTCTGCTGGAATTGCTCTGACCGGTGTGGTACTGGCAGCGTTTTTATATTTAGGAAAACGCACCTTGGTAACCCGCATTGCGGCAAACCCCTTAGCCAGACTGTTATCGTCCTGGTGGCGTAATGCCTGGGGTTTTGATTGGCTTTACAACGTACTTTTCGTTAAGCCCTATGTTTCTGTCTCCCGATATAATCGTCTCGATGGTGTCGATGTGGTTGTGGGTTTAATACCTGCTTCAGCAAATATTGCCCATCGTATGCTAAGTGTCACGCAAAATGGGCGTATACGCTGGTATGCGTTAACGATTGCTGCCGGTGCGCTCTGTGTGATCGCCGCCGCAGTTCTGATGTAAGTGCAACAAACAAGAGAATCGACCTGAAAATGATTTTAATCTGGATAATCCTGATCCCTTTTATTGGTGGCCTGTTGAGCTGGCAGGGTGAGCGTTTTAGCGCCGAGCTGTCTCGCTGGATTGCATTAGCGTCCATGGCGCTGGTTTTTGTACTGGCCATGTCTCTGTGGTTTGAAGGTGCCTATACATTACAAACGGCTGCCGCACAACAAGGGCAATGGCAGCTTGAATACAATTTTCCGTGGATCAGCCGCTTAGGGGTGAGCTTTCACCTGGCTCTGGACGGCTTATCCTTGATTATGGTGATTCTGACGGGCTTAATTGGTGTTGTTGCCGTCGCCTGTTCATGGAAAGAAATTAAAAATCACGCCGGTTTCTTCTATCTGAACCTTTTGTGGAGTATGAGTGGTGTGCTGGGTGTTTTCCTTGCCATTGATTTGTTCCTGTTTTTTGTTTTCTGGGAAATCATGCTTGTGCCCACCTACTTTCTGATCGCCCTGTGGGGTCACCGATCCGCCGATGGAAAACGTGATCGATTTTATGCCGCAAATAAATTTTTTATTTTTACTCAAATAGGTGGGCTGATCTTACTGATTTCAATTCTTGCGCTGGTATTTATTAACTACCAGCACACCGGTCAGCTCAGCTTTGCCTACGATACCCTGCGCGCAACACCTTTAACATTTACCACAGAATATCTGCTGATGCTGGGGTTTTTTATTGCGTTTGCGATCAAGTTACCTGTTTTTCCTCTGCATTCCTGGTTGCCCGATGCCCATGCACAAGCACCTACAGGCGGCAGTGTGGATCTTGCTGGTCTACTGTTAAAAACCGCCGCCTACGGATTATTACGTTTTTCCCTGCCCTTTTTTCCTCATGCCTCGGCGGCATTTGCGCCCATCGCCATGAGTTTGGGCCTGGTAGGTATTATTTACGGCGCCATGATGGCCTTTGTTCAAACGGATATCAAACGACTGGTGGCTTACACCAGTGTGTCACATATGGGGTTTGTACTGATTGGCGTATTCTCCTTTACGACCTTTGCCCTGCAAGGCGTCATCGTACAGATGGTGGCACATGGTATTTCTGCAGCCGCATTGTTTATTATTTGCGGCATTGTCTATGAACGCTTACACACCCGTGATTTGCGTGAAATGGGTGGCCTATGGGGGCGTATGGCTTACTTGCCATCAATCAGTTTATTTTTTGCGGCGGCCTCATTGGGTTTGCCAGGACTGGGTAATTTTGTTGGTGAATTCCTGATTTTGCTCGGTGCATTTCGAGTTGCACCGTGGTTAACGGCCTTCGCCACCGGTGGTCTGATTCTGGCGTCGGTCTATTCCTTATGGATGATGCAGAAAACTTTCTACGGTCCAGCCAAAAGTGAAGAAGGCTTGACGTCTCTGAACCCACGAGAGTTGATCATACTGCTAAGTCTGATGCTGATCCTGTTGGTGATAGGCGTGTATCCGCAACCCTTGTTAAATACCTCTGCTTCTACAGTCAACCTGCTGCAGAATTTTCTGCTTTCAGTCACTCAATAGAATCAATCATAAAGACCTAGACCATGACACTGACAAGCTCACATTTTATATCGCTTTTACCCTTGTTATTGACGGCCGCAACACCGGTGCTGATCATGCTGCTTATCGCATTCAAGCGTCATCATGGACTCAGTGTGGCGTTAAGCTTAACGGGTTTATTTCTGGCCTTGATTTCTTTGTGCTGGGTCGCAGATCAAACACCACGTTCGATTACCTCACTGCTGATCGTCGATAACCTGTCCTGGTTTTACAGCGGATTGATTCTGCTGTGCGCGCTAACGAGCGTCGGCCTAACCCATAGCTATATAAAGGGTTTTTTGGGCAATAAAGAAGAGATCTACATTCTCCTGACTATTGCCAGCACCGGGGCTCTGGTGATGGTATCCAGCCAGCATATGGCAACACTGTTTCTGGGGCTGGAAATATTATCTGTACCGCTTTACGGCATGGTGGCTTATACCTTTCGTAGTTCACACTCACTCGAAGGGGCGTTTAAATATCTACTATTGTCCGCCACGGCGTCTGCTTTTTTACTCTTTGGTATGGCGCTGCTGTATGCCGAATTGGGCACTTTATCTTTTTCAGGAATATCAGGTGCCCTGTCTGCTGAAGCCTTTGGTAAAAGTCCGATATTGATGGCGGGTGCTGCCATGATGCTGACAGGTCTGGGCTTTAAACTTTCGCTTGCCCCTTTTCATTTATGGACCCCCGATGTCTATCAAGGTGCACCGGCACCGGTGGGCGGTTTTCTCGCCACTGTCAGTAAAGTGGCCGTCTTTGCCGTATTAATGCGTTTCCTTGCAGAAACACCCGTAGGTGCTCAAGAAAGAATTACCGATATTTTTTCTGTAATTGCCGCTTTGTCTATTCTCGTTGGCAACCTGCTTGCGCTGCAACAAGCCAATCTCAAACGTTTACTGGCCTATTCATCCATTGCACATTTCGGTTATTTATTGGTTGCCGTGGTTGCCAGTAATTCATTGTCTAACGAAGCCATTAACCTGTATCTGATCATCTATACACTGAGCACCCTGGGAACGTTTGGTGTTGTTACTCTGGTATCCAGCCCATTTAATGGTCAGGATACCGATCACGTTAGCGATTTTCAGGGTTTGTTCTGGAAACGTCCTTATCTGGCTATCGTATTTACGATTATGATTCTGTCTCTTGCGGGGATTCCGCTAACAGCCGGCTTTATCGGCAAGTTTTTTATTATGTCCGCCGGCGTAACTTCGCATCTTTGGTGGTTACTGGCCGCACTGGTGATAGGCAGTGCCATCGGTATCTATTACTATCTCCGGGTGATTGTCACGCTGTATATGAATACACCCATCAAACAAAGCATGCGTTACAAAGGCTTCAGTTTTAACGGTGTTATATTAATCCTGCTTACAGCCACCGTACTCTTTATCGGAATTTATCCACAGCCAATGCTGGATTTGTTGCAAGCAGCTGGACTTGGCATACAGTAACGCGCCTTACCAGGGTTCGGGGCCATCCCGCATTTTGTTGCTTTTATGTTGACGTATGAACGCAAATTTAAGCCGCAACAGTTCGCTGGGATTGTCGTTAATCATGTTTAACCACTGCGCATGGCCAATACTGCTTTTTTCTTTGAACTCAAACGTTGTCGACGGTAGCTGTTTTTCTGTCAGTTCGTTTGTTTGTAATTTTTTACTGTCAGAGTGAGTCACGGTTTTCTCGTTATTTCCTCCCGCTTCCTTGGATTTCGCCTTGGCTTTTTTGCCGGTTTTTTTTCGTTCCTCTTCTTTTTTTGATTGCTTCTGTTGCTCTGTATCCTCTTTACTCTTTGATGCCTTCTGCTTGGTTTCTTGCAATGGCCCCTTGGGTTTGGGCTTTGTTGTCTCCTGACTTTGCTGTTTGGAAGAGGCATCTTCCTTGTTTTTTTTACTCGCTTTTAAGTGTTGCTCGACCAATTGTCGATTGTAGGAGGCGTCGCGAAATTCAATATCCATTTGCAATGTTTTGTTATAGGCAACCAAGGCCTCCTCCAGTTTGCCTTGCTGCACCAGCGCATTAGCACGATTAAAATTCGCCTCAGGCGTGTCCATCTGGCCATAATAATAAGCGGCTTTGTCAAACTGACCCAGGCGATACCACGCAGCCGCCTTCCAGTTGGGATCGGAAAATTTTTCGGCTGCGTTTTTCAGTTGGCCTTGTTTGAATAGAAAATAGGCTTGGTAGTCTGGGCGCACCCATAGATTTCGCCATAGTGTAGCCACGCTGTGCTCTTGTTCGGCTGTAGCGGCATACAGCTGTGCTGAAGGTGTCAGCGTACTTGCACTGAAAACAAAGGCCAGATACCACAGTCCTACCCAGCCCCGTCTGAAGGCAAGTGAGGCCAATGGAAGCAACACAAACAGCAGACAAGGACCGTACTCCAGCCAGCGATCTGTCGATTTTTGTTTGTGTGCCGACGGGTCATCGAACTTTTCCTTGAACGTGGGCATCCACGTGTCAGGCTGTTGATGAGTCTCAGTGAAGTGAAAGTAATAAGCACCACTGTTATTGGCAATGGTTTTTAGTTGATCATTGTGGAAGACAGGTTTAACCGCATGGCCGTCAGCCGCAAGCGGCACAGCTCTGTTTTTTTGTGACTGAATTTGGCCACCTGCACCCGTGCCCACACCCACTATTGTTAGCAGGTATTTATTGTCAGTTATTTTTTTCGCCGCCTGCTCAAGCGCCTCGGCATCATAAGCACCATCGGTAATTAAAAGCACCTGCGCCTGTGTTTGTTTATCTTGTTTTAATAATGCCAGTGCCTTTAACAAAGCCCTATCCGGTCGACTGCCCTGTGTAGGCATGATACGGGTTTCGGCATGCTGAATAATGTCAAAGCTGGTACTCTTATCCAGTGACAAAGGCGCTGCCATAAACGCGTGTTCAGCGAATACGATCAAACCTACACTTCCGGCCTTTTTGAGCTTTAATTGCGCCAGAAGTTCTTTTTTAACCGCTGCCAAACGGCTGGGATACACATCATCGGCATCCATCGAACGGGAAAGATCCAGCGCTATGATCAAGGCTGATTCCCCGCGCACATTCGGCACCGGACTTTTTTCCCACACCGGATTAGCCAGTGCAGCAATCGCTAACAACCAGACCAGTGGCACTAAATACAGCACAGAACGCGATTGCCTGCCATGTTCACTGACCAAAAGATGTGGCAATAAATGCGCATCGATTTTATCGGCCCAGAAATTCTGTTTGGACTTGAGTTGATAAAAGCGCAAAACAAAAAGACCTGCCGGAATCAGCGCCCAGAACCACTGCGGGTGCAAGAAATGAAACGTAGCCCAGTTCATTTCAAACCTCACCGAGATTGTTAAGCGTTTGATTTTTGTTTTGCGAACGTGACACAAAAAATTCGCATTTTAACGCAGCAAAACCAAAGGATAAAAACAAGGCCAAGGCCAGAGGCCATTGATAAAGTTCAATCACATAATGAAAATAGTCGGCACCGATGGGGATTTTTTCCATCTGATCAATGGTGCGATAAATGTCCTTCAACTCATCGGTGTTCTGCGCCCTGAAATACTGACCATCACTCAGCTTGGCCACGGCTTTGAGCGTGCTTTCATTAAGGATTGCCGACTGTTCAAGGTGTTGCCCAGAAAACAGAGAGCGCCTGTACTGCCCTATTCCCACGGCATATACCCGCAAACCTTCGAGTGCAGCAAAATGGGCTGCATGTTCAGCGGAAATTATTCCCGCCGTATTGTTACCATCGCTCAATAAAATCAAAATACGTTGCTTTCGCGGATGATCATGCAAACGTTTAACCGCCAGACCAATGGCATCGCCAATGGCCGTTTGTTTGCCAATCATGCCAATTCGCGTTTCATCGAGTAAGGTTCTTACGCTGTGCAAATCGTAACTCAATGGTGATTGCACATAGGCATGAGTGCCAAAAACAATCAAACCGATACGATCCCCCTGGCGTTTTTTAATGAAGTCATGCACCACAGACTTAACCGCCGTCAGTCTATCAACCGGCTGTTGCTGAATATAAAAATCCTTGATTTCCATACTGGCTGACAGATCAATGGCCAACATCATGTCTCGCCCGGTTTTAATCTTTGCCACAGGATCACTGAGCCACTGGGGACGGCTGAAGGCACAAAGCAATAAAATCCAGATAACGATGGACAAGAGCCACGGCCAACGAAGCTTGCGTAAACTCAAGTCTTGCCCTTTATGCAACAAGGAAAAAAAAGGCACACGTAAACCTGCCGACGCGCTATCGGACACGGCAGGCACGACCCAACGAATAAACAGAGGCAAGGGCAGTAATAAAAAGGCCCAAGGCCAGTGCAGATGAATCATAGGCGGATGCTTCGATAGCTTCGGTGAGGATTGTCCATTAACCATTGACGGACAGCGGCAAGGAGTTTGGCCATGACACTGGGAGTGACCGTATTTTGATAGGGGAAATAAATCATATCGACCTCATTTTCGTCTAAAAACGGACGGGTTCGGGAGGTTTTCTGCAAAAATACTAACCACTGTTCGCCGCATAAATGACGCAGCTGTGTTTGAGGGAACTGGATAATGGCATAGTGTTTAAGCAGCAAACCCAGCTTCATCAAACAAACACCGGTATCTTCACCTTGTTGATAGGCCTGTTCAATTTGTGTCAGTTGGCGCAGCACCGAACGTATCTGTTTGCTGCGCCGATAATACAAGAAATACACCAGTGCAAACACAAGACCCACAAGCAGAAAAATCACACCCCACCATGCCAAGGGCAAAGGGAAAAAACTCGCGGGTGCCGGCAAATGAATATCCCTGAGTTTAGGAATAAGGTCAGTGTGCTGTCGCATTATCTGTTGATACTCTTTTTAGTCGTGCTGGTTTTAGTCGTGCTGGGTCGATGCGAGTCTTAGCCGGTTGTTAGTCTTCATCAGTGCTTTAAAATTTGTTTGCCCTGCCCCCAGCGTTAATGCCTGCCCCACTGACTCCGCCAGCGGCGCATTTGTTGCCATTGCAAAAGCTCTGTAACCCGTGCGTTTCGCAAGAGCATCAAGATAATGTAAACGTTTTTTGAATAACTCACTGTGGCTTCTACGTTGTTTAAGTGGACTGAAAAATATATCCAGCAAGCGCTGACCGTTCGAAAGTCGGTAGCGACCTTCAGGCAAAGCCACTGTTTCAAACGGATCGTACACCAGGATCAAATACAGATCGCTTTTTTTCGCCAGATCATACAGGAGCCGTTCAATGGTTTTTTTAGTCTGCTCATTGTCTTCATTCAAGAGGCAAAAAAAATCACTGACAATAAAACTCAAACTGCCTCGTGACACAAAATGCGCGAAATGTTGTAACTGTTTCAATAACAGCGAATCATCTGAATTTCTGGCTGATATTAACGACGTTGATGAACGGGGCTCAAGATTGGATAGCCCTTGTAACAAAGGCAATACGCCAAACTCTCCAGATCGGGTTTTGAATACCTGCGTACGCTGTTCATCAAAGACCAGGCCGCCTGTTTTTTCGTTGCACTCCAAGGCAATCCAGGCTAACAATGCAGTAACTTTAGCCGCCCGTACCGCTTTGTATTCCTGCCGCGTGCCAAAGTGCATGCTTTGTGTTTGATCAACCAAAAAACTGACGGAACGTTCGCGTTCTTCATGAAACAGTTTAACGTGCGGTTTACGCGTTCGGGCCGTGACCCGCCAGTCGATATGCCGTGCTTCATCACCAAACTGATAAAAACGCACCGTATCAAACTCAAGGCCTCGGCCCCGAAAAATAGACATAAACTGGCTGGAATGATCATGGGGAGACGCTTTGGGGCGTGAGAAAACCAAGGCTTTAGCTTCATTGCGCAATGCAAGCAGCTCTTGCAGGGTGCAGTGAACCCCGGAAGAAACAGCTGATTTGGATGCGCGATTCACAAAGGAAACCGCTGTCACGCGCCGGGTAATTTGACGTAAGCATTTACGCAAAGCGGTACTATGGTAATGTATTCGCCCTTCTAACTCCTGCACGGCGATACTGTGTTTTAGTGCTAAAAAGAGTTTAAGACCGCGTTGCGTTATGCTATTCACTTGGGCATAGGTCTCATTCAGGGGACTGTCAGCAACTCAAGCAAGCGAGTGATAATGTCATCGGCCGTAACGCCTTCAGCAATCGCTTCATACGAAAGAATCAAACGGTGACGCAGCACATCATGCGCAACGGCATGAATGTCTTCCGGCCTGACATGGTTTCGACCCTGCAACCAGGCATGTGCACGCGCACAGGCCTCAAGCGCAATACTGCCTCGTGGACTGGCGCCGTAACGTAACCAGGTCGCAATCTGTTGATCATAGGGCGTTGCATCACGGGTGGCCGCAACCAAATCAACAATATAACGCGCCAGTGCCTCAGACAGATGAAGATTAAACACTTCAGAACGTGCTGCAAAAACCTGCGCCTGTTTAACAACAAACATGGGCGAATTTATTTTTGAATCAGCATTGCGTCGTTGCCTGACCAGAGCCAGAATTTTTTCCTCTTCCTCCGGGCGGGGATATCCCAGTTTAACCTCCATTAAAAAGCGGTCTAATTGGGCTTCCGGCAGTGGGTAGGTACCCTCTTGCTCAATCGGATTTTGGGTTGCCATAACCATAAATAAATCCGGCAAGGCATAAGTCGTTTTACCCACGGTTACCTGGTATTCGGCCATGGCTTCCAGCAAGGCAGATTGCACTTTGGCCGGCGCACGGTTGATTTCATCGGCAAGAATAAAATTATGGAAAAGAGGCCCTTTCTGGAATTCAAACAAACCGGTTTCCGCTCGATAAATATCGGTGCCTGTGATGTCTGCCGGCAGCAGATCAGGGGTAAATTGAATTCGATGAAACTGTCCTTCCAGTCGTTTGGCCAAGGCTTTAACCGCCGTTGTTTTTGCCAGACCCGGTGCGCCCACAACCAGCAAATGTCCCTCGGCAAGCAAGGCTATCAGCATACGCTCCAGCAAAACCTGCTGACCAATAATTTCTTCGGCAAGCGAAGCAAGTAAAAGTTTAAACGTAGTCTGTGCCGGGCTGCAGCTTGGTTCTGAAAAATTATCTTGTTTCAAAGGAGTCACACTGTGTTTCACAAGAAGCGGAGGCACCGTAAAAGCCGTGATAGCTTTTGCTTATACGGCGCTTTTTGTCTGGCGCTCACACGCCATGAGTCGAGAAAAATAGCGTCTATTTTCTGATCTTATTTTGCTGATGTAGTTGCAGGCACATCGTCAAAAGGCGTGGTGAATTTTTCCAGTTCAGAGTTCAATTGTTCAACCGTGGCAATCAGAATCGCTTCTTTTTTGGCTTTTGCCGCATTGGAGGCTTCCAGTTCGCGTATACGTGGCTCCAGTGTTTTAAAATCAAGCTGGTCTGCGGTCATATACGCAACTTTTTGTGCACGTTCCTGGGCAATGGCTTCTTCCAGGGGCGCAACAACTTGGGTCTGCATGAGCATGTAAGTAGCAAATGCTGCAATCACAGCGGCCATTACCACAACTGCCCAAGGGGAGGACTGTTTAGGTTCTTGAGGCTTCGCCTTCACATCATCGCTGGAAGAATTAGCGGCCTGCACATGTTGAATTCTATCAATAACGTGGGATTTTTTACTGATGATCTGCTCTTTAGCTGAGGACATAAGACGTTTCCTTGAAATTAAATGGGGTAATACTACAGTTTATTTTTATTGGGAGGTAAAGAAGATGACTCAGTTGACAGGGCAATCATACGCAATAGGTGTGGAATATTCCACCCTTATACCGGGTCAGAAGCTGTCGCAAAAAACACGCTAGAGGCCTAGTTTTTCAGGTAATAGCTGAATGTTCTGTTCAACGGAAATCGTTTGATTGCCATCTTTAATTCAGCCAAGGCATCAGTACGCGTGCGAGAATCGTTACAGGCAGAA
>DAIRVL010000040.1:0-17703 GCA_036802845.1 Pseudomonadales bacterium
CCGGCCTAAAAACCGGGGGTTTTTTTTGACTGAAAACTCACAGCCGTTGAGCGGATTGTCTGAAATTAATAATGCATTAGTCTTGTTGAATGTTTTCCCTCAAATATTGTTTTATTTTTTTTGCGCTGTTACCTTCTTTTCCTTCCTGAGTATTGCTCTGTTTTTTCATTTCAGCTCGTAGATTTCTGATGAGCTGATTTAGTTGTTGTCTATTCAGTTTTGGATTTTTTTGCAACAACATTTCGATCGTTTTATTGTCATCTTCTTGTATGAGCACTGTAATGAGTTCATTTATTCGAGCTGTCTTACGTTGATGAATTTGAGAATTAGTTTCAATGTTAGATATGGACTTTCTGATTTTTTCGGTATTGCCCATCTCTCGTAATAATTTTCCGATATATTGAAAATGGCGTTGCAAGGCGTTATTGCTCTTAATTCGATCGGCTTCCTCAAAAGCCGTGATCAGGTCGTTACTTAAACTGAGCTTGTCTCGTTGCTTCTTTGGCAATTGATATATTTCTTTCCCCAAGGTTTGCAGTGCCTCAGCCTCTCTTTTTAAGTGACTTTTACTAATTAGAATTTCTTCGTTGTCTTGATTTTTGGCATTGCTTTTTTCTTTCATGTCAATAGCGCTCAATTAGTGAATTCGTGTTAGTTGTCGTAATTCTATCGATAAACCAATGTTGCCAAGCCTAAAAATGATGCGAATCCCACAACATCGGTCACTGTTGTCAGTATTACGCCACCCGAAATAGCTGGATCAATTTTCAAACGATTTAAAATGAGGGGTAGCGATGCGCCACATATAGCGGCCACAATTAGATTAATTAGCGTTGCTGCAGCAATAATCAAACCTATCGATATTTCTTGCCACCAGAGAGAAGCTGCAGAGCCAATGATTGTTGCCCATATCATGCCATTGAGAATGCCTACACCGACCTCTCGTCTTAATAAAACGCGCGCATTCGCAAAACCTACATGCCCGACCGCCATTCCTCTAATGACTAATGTTAGTGTTTGATTGCCGGCAATTCCTCCCATGCTTGCGACAATGGGACTTAATATGGCCAAGGCAACTACTTTTTCGATGGTCGCTGAAAACAGGCCCATGACAGACGCGGCAATAAAGGCAGTCAGGGCATTAATCCCCAACCAAACTGATCGACGCCGTGTCGCTGTAAATATGGGGGCAAATATATCTTCTTCTTCATTCAGACCAGCCATGCTCATGATGGAATGTTGAGCATCTTCGCGTATGACATCTACTACGTCATCAATGGTGATACGACCTAATAGAACCTGATTGTCATCAACTACGGGTGCGGAAATGAGATCGTGATATTCGAATATTTTGGCTACGTTGTTTTGATGCATGCTTGCAGGAATAGATTCTACATCGGTGATCATGGCTTCACGCACCGTCATGCTTGGTTCGTTTAGCAATAGTTTGGTTAAGGGTAATATGCCAATAAACTGATCTTTACGATTGACGACTAGAATATTGTCAGTCATGTCGGGAATTTCTTTGTAACGCCGTAAATAGCGTTGTACAACATCAAGCGTAATGTTCGGCCGCACTGTGATGGTGTCCGTGTTCATCAGACCGCCCGCAGTGTCATTCGGGTAATTGAGTACTACTTCAATTCGTTTTCGATTTAGGCTATCGAGAGAATTTAAAACTTGTTTTGTAACGGCCTTGGGTAATGTTTGCAGGATGTCAGCCAAGTCATCTGTATCCAGTTTTTCCAGAACGGTGGTAAGTTCATCCGTATCCATACCTTTAACGATTTGGTTTATTGTTTCTTCGTTCAGATATTGAAGGACTTCGCCACCGAATTCATTGCTTACGAGCCGCCATAAAATAAGTCTTGCATTTGGAGGTACGGATTCGATCAGATGGGCGATTTCTGCGGGTGACATGCCGTTAAGCATGTGGCGAATTTTTATAAATGTGCCGCTTTCCAGTGCTTTGTTGAGCTGGTGTAAACGTGTTTGAGCTTCTTTGGCGACAGACATTTAATGGCTCCGGTGCGAGATCAAGACCAGTCGGATTTCATAATGAGTTTTATCGAAATTTATTTCTTTGCGTGTAAAGGGAGTCGAATGAAAAAACTAATTAAAGGGTAGTCGAGGGTGGTTGTGAGTGTGATCACTAGGCCTCTTCATCGAAGCGGTTATTTATAAGTATCTGGAGCGCAGATACGGCATCTAGCTCATCATGTCCCTCTGTAATTACGACTATTTCACTACCGAAACCTGCAGCAAGCATGAGGAGCGACATAATACTTTTGCCATTGGCCTCTTTGCCAGAAAAATGAATTCGTACAGATGCATCGAAATTAGAAGCGGTTTCGACCAGTTTTGCTGCAGCTCGCGCATGCAGGCCGCGCTTGTTTGTGATGGTTAATGTTGATTGCTGCATAGGGGATTACCAACCCGTTTATTTTACACGCATTTTACTTCAACAGGGTGGTTAATGGCTAATCTGACTTTTTCGTGATTATATCAATGATAGCTTTTTTGCAACGGAGTATGGCTTTTTAAGGAGCGAGTTCTCTATGCCGCAGGTGTGTATTCCTCCGTCTTGATTGAAAACGTTGTTTTAATTGTTCGGCAACATAAACGGAGCGATGTTGCCCGCCGGTGCAACCAATTGCGACAGTAAGGTAAGCACGGTTACTTGTTTCAAAATGAGGGATCCACTCTTTGAGAAAATGATCTATTTGATTGATCATTTTTCCAGTTAACTCATCTTTTTCAAGGAAATCAATAATGTCTGTATCCTGTCCGGTTTTGTCACGTAATTCGTTGTGCCAATAGGGATTTGGAAGACATCGTACGTCATAGACAAAGTCGGCATCTATGGGTACGCCCTTCTTGAATCCAAATGAAAGAAACAATAGGGATAGTCCTTCGTCTTCTTTGGACAGATTGTTTTTAATGAGCTCCCTAAGTTGATGAATATTCAGTTGACTTGTGTCAATGATTAGATCAGCACGTCGAGATATTCCTTGCAGTAATTGACGTTCCTCTCCAATAGCCTCTGCGAGGGAGTGCTCACTATCGCTTAGTGGATGCTTTCTGCGTGTAGTGCTGAAGCGCTGCATCAATGTGGTGTCGTTACTGTCGAGAAAAATAATTTTTGTGCTAATGTGCAGGGCTTTAAGCGAGTCAATTACTGCCGATAGGGACAAGAGTTGGCTGGGTAAGTTGCGTGCATCGACGCCTACCGAAATTAGTTTCACCTTGCGCTGTGTTTCTTGTAACAATGAATTCACGAGGTCTGGAATTAATTTTGCGGGTAAATTATCAACGCAGTAGTAACCTAGATCTTCCAGGGCTTGTAGAGCGGTGGTTTTTCCTGAACCAGAACGACCGCTAACAATTACCAGATTGATTTCATCTTTTTCTATGAGCAGTGCTTGATTATTTTCGTGCATAATTTTGAGGCTGTAGTTCTGAAATGCCTGCCTGTGTGGCCTTCAGGTACAACTCTTCCGCATTGCGTGTATTGCGGAGGGCTTCTCTGAACTCAGCCTTGTAAAAAGCCTCGGCAATTTCACTTAAGGTGTTGAGATGCTCTTGTGTGGATTCCTGGGGTACAACCAAGGCGAAAACGAGGTCAACGTCTTTGCCGTCCAAGGCATCAAAATCAACCCCTTTTTTCAGATGAACAAGTAAACCCATCGTTTGAGTGCAAAGGTTCATACGGCAATGAGGAAGGGCAACGCCCTCCCCAATGCCCGTGCTGCCCAATCGTTCTCGTTCGATGAATGCATCAAACAACTCTTTAGCATTCAGTTTTGGATTGAGTTCGCTAAGTTGTTGCGCAATTTTTTCAAGCACTCTTTTTTTGCTGCTGCATTGCACGCCGTGAAGAGTGTGCTCGGCATTAAGGATATCTTTAATTGGCATAACACTGCTTCAGGAGGGTGATTAACGTGCAGCCCCGTGATTGCGGGCAACCTGTTTTTCTTTATATTTAAGAATCTGGCGATCAAGTTTATCTGCCAATCCATCAATGGCGACGTACATGTCGCTGGCAGCCGAGTCGGCAAATATTTCGCCGCCAACGAAGCGGACAGTGGCTTCAGCATGATGGTCCATGTTGTCTATATTAAGAATGACATTGATTGACGTAATTTTATCGAGATGACGATTGAGCTTGTCTAGTTTTTCATTAATGTAATTTTTCAGAGCGGGAGTGAGGTCGACATGGTGTCCGCTTATATTTATTTGCATGGTACAGTCCTCTCTGTGTGATGGATGTAATGTATGAAATCTGAGAATGCCGAACAGGGTTTTAATGGCACTATTAAATCAACTGCTTCCTTTCGTTTGAAGGGGGGATGGACATCGCTTCTCTATATTTTGCAATAGTCCGCCTGGCGACCTGTATTTGTTGTTCTTTTAGCAGTTCTGCAATTTTGTTATCACTGAGTGGTTTTTTGGGATTCTCAGTTGATACTAGTTTTTTAATAAATGCTCTAATGGCAGTTGAGGAACATTCTCCGCCGGAATCTGTGCTGACATGACTGGAGAAAAAATATTTTAATTCAAATATGCCTCTGGGGGTATGCATATATTTATTGGATGTGACTCTGGAAATTGTGGACTCATGCATTTCTACACGCTCGGCGATTTCATGAAGCACCAGGGGCTTCATGGCTTCTTCACCGTATTCAAAAAATCCCTGCTGGAATTCAACAATACGTGTCGCTACCTTCAACAAGGTTTCATTGCGGCTCTGCAAACTTTTGATGAACCAGCGGGCTTCCTGAAGATGGTCCTTAAGAAAACTGTTATCCGTACTGTTATCTGCACGACGTACCAATGACGCGTAGCCACTGTTTATCCGCAAACGGGGTGCGACATCGGGATTTAATTCCACATGCCAGCGACCGGATTTTTTTGTGACGATCACATCAGGAATAACGTATTCTGTGCGCGATGACGAAACTGATTGTCCTGGATGGGGCGAAAGCCGCTTAATGAGATTAATTATTTCTTTGAGCTCGTCTTCTTTCAGTTTGCAGAGTTTCATCAGTTGATTGAAATCTTTGCTGCCGAGCAAGTTAATATGATCTTTGATAATAAGTCTGGCTTCATTTCTCCATGGGGTATTGGCAGGTAGTTGCTGTAATTGAATCAGCAAACATTCTTGTAGCGTTTGTGCGCCAACACCCGGTGGATCAAATTGCTGGATACG
The DNA here is from genome assembly GCA_036802845.1 of Pseudomonadales bacterium. Classification (GTDB taxonomy): domain Bacteria; phylum Pseudomonadota; class Gammaproteobacteria; order Pseudomonadales; family UBA3067; genus DAIRVL01. The sequence continues at coordinate 5,210 of DAIRVL010000040.1, forward strand.
ATGCAGCACAGCAATAACTTCATCAAGCTCCAGTGCGTAATCAGGATTGGAGCGTTGTGCGGTTTCTGCAATCTCTTCAGGTGATACGGTCAAATAACCATTTTCATCTATGGCTTCAACGATCGCATAGGCAATGGCTTTATCAATATCACTGAAGGGGGTGAGATCCAATTGCCAAGTAAGTTGATCGTAGAGTGTTTCGACCGCAGCATTACGTGTTTCCAGCATGTTTTCATCGTCGTCACCGGTGTTAAAACTCGATGAGCCGGAACTGCTTTGGTAAATATCGTCCCAGTCAGTATCTACGGGCAAGTTATCTGGAATTTGTTCGGTTTTTTCGAGCTCGACCGGCCCATTTTCGCTGCGAGACGTGTCGGAGCTACTCATGCTCAATTCCAATTGAGCACTGAATTCTTCTTCGGGTGAATTCTCATGTTCAGAGTCGGATGCGCCGTTTCTTTGTGCGTCATCTTCGACCAGCTCAAGCATGGGGTTGTTTTCCAGCGCGTCTTGAATTTCCTGCTGAAGATCAAGCGTCGAGAGTTGCAACAGCTTGATGGCTTGCTGCAATTGCGGCGTCATGGCGAGATGCTGGCTGTTCTTAAGCTGAAGAGATAGCTTCATAGAGTCTAATGTTTGCCTACTACTGCGACGCTCTGGATGAGGTGTTATATTTTACTGGGCGGTTTTTTCTGCAACGGCGGAAAACAACACTTGTTAGATTATAGCTGGAACTGCTGTCCTAAGTAGACTTCTTTTACTAAGGGATTGGCAAGAATTTTTTGTGCATCACCTGCTTCAATAATTTCTCCTGCATTGACGATATAGGCTTTTTCGCATATGGCCAGTGTTTCCCTGACATCGTGATCAGTAATTAATACACCAATGCCGCGATTGCTTAGTTGCGTAATAATTTGTTTGATATCGTGTACGGAAATCGGGTCGACGCCGGCAAAGGGTTCGTCTAACAGAATAAACTTGGGGTCAGTGGCCAATGCACGTGCGATTTCCACACGTCGGCGTTCGCCGCCGGAAAGGCTCATGCCTGCAGAGTGTCTAATGTGGGTAATATGGAATTCATTGAGGAGCAACTCCAGTTTTTCCTTTTTCGCAGCTTTGTTGAGGCTATGCTGAAGTTCCAGAATGGCGTTGATATTGTCTTCAGTGGAAAGTTTTCTAAAAACGGACGCTTGTTGCGGCAAATACCCAATACCCTGACGGGCGCGCAGGTGCATCGGCTGGTGTGATAAATCTTTTTCATCAATGGTGATTTGGCCACTGTCCACAGGAATAAGGCCAACGATCATATCAAAGCAGGTGGTTTTACCCGCGCCGTTAGGACCTAACAAGCCAATGATCTGACCGCTTTCAACCGTCAGAGACACATCTTTGACAACCTGCCGGCCTTTGTAGGATTTGGCCAGGTGGGACGCTGTAAGTTTTGACATGGGCAGCTAATTAATCTTATTTTCGTGCGGGTGGATTTTGGGGTTGAAAGGTGGTTGTAATGCGGTTACCCGTAGTGCCTGATGCTTTGAGTCTTTGTGTCGCGAGATTGTATTCGTACTGGGTGCCTCGATGAATGCTTTCTTCGAGTTTAATATAGACATTGTCTTTCAGCGTGAGGGTTTCGCTGGTGATGTCATAATTAATCTCATTTGCTTCAGCCAGGATCGGTGGTTTATTGACCACGGGATTTTGTTGGATTTGTACTGGATGCCCGGTTGCAATCAGGGTGCGAAAACCTGTTTTGTCCCGTTGAATGCTGATTTTATCGGCCTTTATCAAAAGGGATCCCTGCGAGAGTACGACATTTCCTTCATAGGTTGTGATGCCGTTTTTATAATCAGCAAAGGCCGATGCGGAGTCAATGCGAATGGGTTGATTGCGATCATCGTCCAGAGCATGGGCTGCCGAGATCAGCAAAAGGAGTGCGCTGGTAAGGAATGTTTGATATGGCGTCATTGTTGCTGATAACTTCCTTCAACCTGTGATGATAATAATAGCGTGTTACGTAACAGATCGGCTTCGAGCCCGACGGCCTGGAGTTGGTTGCGTTCGGATTGAATGTTAACTTTTGAGTTTGTTTTTGCCCACTTTTCGGTGGTATGGAGTACTAAATCACTTGTTCGTATACTTAAGTTTGCCGCATTTTTAGTTTGATTGCCTTCAATAAGTACATTTTCCTGCAAAATTATTTCGTCGCTTTCCTGAATCAGGCCCTGTTGGGCCGTGATGTGCCAAGGACTTTTATTCGGCTGATACAGGTAAATGTTAGGCTCAGTCAGTGTCGTTGTTTCTTTGTGGGCATAATGAAAAAGTTGAGGGGCATCCAAGGTGTATTTGATGCGTCCCTCTGTATCAAATACGGTCATAGAAAACTGCCTGATATCTGTGTCCGGGAGCGTCTCATCGGTGCTTGGAGCGCCGAGAAAAGGCGAAGGCGCATTGATGTCGATAAAGTGGGATAGGTTCAGTAATACAGCAAGCACGATGAGAATCATCATCAGTGCTGATGTGTAGGATTTTGACAGCGAGAACGGTTTGGATGGCAACATGCGCTTATAAATAGTGCTTGTGTAAAGCGTCAAGATGCCCTTGTGCATCCAGAATCAAGTCGCATATTTCTCTGGCCGCCCCCGAACCGCCAGAAAGATGGGTTTGCCAGTCGGCATGCTTGACCAAAAAAGGATGGGCATTGGCTACGGTGACACCCAAACCTGCGGCGCGAATGGCAGCGAGGTCTGGCAAGTCATCGCCGGCGTAAGCGGTTTCTTCCATTTTTATGCCTGTTTTGTCCAGAAGTTCCAGCAGTGCTTTTAGTTTGTCTTCTCGCCCTTGGTAAAGGTGGTGTATGCCCAGATCCTTGGCGCGTTTAATGACGATGGACGATGTGCGACCGGTAATTAAAGCAGTTTGAATGCCGCAGTGCTGAAGCATTTTGATGCCATGGCCATCAAGGGTGTTAAACGCTTTAAGCTCTGTGCCTTCCTCAGTGAAATAAAGTTGACCGTTGGTCAATACACCGTCGACATCAAAAACCATGAGTTTAATTTTTTTGGCTTTTTCTCTTATGTTGGACATAGACATCTTTCTCAGCGTGACTCAGTAACAGGCATGATTTACATGACGCCTGCGTGTAATAAATCGTGCACACTGATTGCGCCGATCGGACGTCTGTTTTCATCAATCACAATCAATGCATGTATATTATTTTCGTCCATGATTTTTACCGCCTCAGCGGCCAGTATGTGTGGACGGATAGTTTTACAGTTGAGGGTCATTACCGAGGTGACCGGTGTATTTTTCAGGTCAATGTCATGATCAATGGAGCGGCGCAGGTCACCGTCCGTGTATACGCCCAGCAGGTGCTGGTGCTTATCGACGATCGCAGTCATGCCCAGTCCTTTGGCTGTCATTTCCATTAATGTTTCACTGATGGTGCTGTGGTCGGGGACGATGGGTATGGCGCTGCCCGTGCGCATGATATTTTCGACCAGCAACAGGAGTTTTCGTCCCAGCGCGCCGCCGGGATGAGAGAGTGCAAAGTCATCGGCAGTAAATCCTTTTGCTTCAAGCAGGGCAACGGCGAGTGCATCGCCCATAACCAATGCCGCTGTTGTGCTGGCCGTGGGCGCCAAACCTAGCGGGCAGGCTTCTTCACTGACACCTACATTGAGGTTAACGTCAGCAAACTGTGCCAGCGGGGAGCTTTCATTGCCGGTGAGACTGATCAGTTTTATACCCTTACGTTTGATAACGGGTAACAAGGCCAATAATTCTTCGGTGGAACCGGAGTTGGATAAGGCAATGACCACATCGGCACGAGTAATCATGCCAAGGTCGCCATGACTGGCTTCTCCGGGGTGGACAAAAAAAGCAACGGTGCCTGTACTGGCCAGTGTCGCCGCAATTTTAGAACCAATATGACCTGATTTGCCCATGCCCATTACAACCACCCGACCCTGACTGGCCATGATGAGTTCACACGCCTTGCTAAAGTTAAGGTCTATTCGTGAATCCAATGCGCGTATGGCCTTGCCTTCGATAGCGATTACGCGACGGGCTGAATTCTGGAAATCAGTCATAAGCTACCTTGAATTTGAGAGGTGACGAAACTCGGCGACAGCCTTGTCGCAGAAGGTCGCGCAAGGCGCAAAAAGAATACGCTTTTGGTCGCACTAATGCCATGATCTTTTTTGGATGCACGTAGGAAAAAGAATTGATTTTGGGTGAGTACAACGTGTTGATAAGGCGAGCGAGAACGTGAAGTCAGCGTCTGTTTAGGCCTGTCTGCTTAATCAAGTGAGCACGCAAGTACGGTACACAGTATAATGGCGCGTTAAGCGTTTGCGGTGCAAGCGCAGGGGCTGTTTGGGATCAAAAGGTATTGGCCTGTGTAATTACCCCGGTTTTTGATTATGATAGCGCTCATTTTGTTGTTCAGAGGAAAAAGAGATGGTATCCAGTGATCAAATAAAAGAATTGATAGCGCGAGATATTGATGTGGAGCATGTAATAGCCGAACTCAATGGCGCGAACATAAACCTGGTGATTGTCAGTCAGGTGTTTGATGGACTTAACTCAGTGAAGAAACAACAACTTGTGTACGGTAGTCTGAAGGACTTGATTGCAAAAGGCGATCTTCATGCGGTGACGATGAAACTGTATACCCCGCTTGAATGGAAACAAGCCAAACACTTTATCTGATTGACCACAGGCGTGTTGTATTTTTTGCGGGAAGGTGAAAAGTCCTTGCGTAGCTAAACGATTAATTTGAGACATTTGATGGATAAATTGTTCATTAAGGGCAGCGGCCCTACACGAGGCAAGGTAAGAATTTCCGGCGCAAAAAACTCCACTCTACCTATCCTTGCCGCCACCTTGTTGGCAAGTGAGCCCATGGTTGTGCGTAACGTGCCGCATTTGCAAGATGTCACCACGATGATTGAATTGATGGCGTGCATGGGCATTGTGCCCGTCATTGATGATCAAATGGGTGTTGGGGTTGATGCGAGCACCATTAGCAGCTTTAAAGCACCGTATGAACTGGTTAAAACCATGCGTGCTTCAATATTGGTGCTCGGTCCACTGGTTGCGCGTTTTGGCGAGGCGGAAGTCTCGTTGCCCGGAGGCTGCGCTATCGGTAGCCGTCCGGTGGACTTGCATTTGCGGGGCCTTGAAATGATGGGCGCGCACGTGACAGTTAAAGAAGGCTATATCCATGCACACACCAAGGGCCGTTTGACGGGCGCACGTATTGTTTTTGATACCGTCACCGTTACGGGCACCGAAAATCTATTAATGGCTGCTACATTGGCAAAAGGCCGGACTATTTTGGAAAACGCCGCGCGTGAGCCGGAAGTCGTCGATCTGGCCAATTGTCTTCGAAGTATGGGGGCTCAAATTGAAGGTGCCGGCACCGACACTATTAAAATCGAGGGGGTGGAGCGCTTGCACGGTGGATATCACAGCGTGATTCCTGACCGTATCGAGACGGGTACTTATCTTATAGCGGCGGCGGCTTCGCGTGGCTCTATTCTGGTAAAAGAAACCAATCCAAGCTTGCTTGATTCCGTATTGTTAAAACTGGAAGAAGCCGGCGCACATATTGTGACCGGTGCTGACTGGATCAGCCTTGATATGCGTGGTAATCGCCCTAGGGCTATCAACATTAAAACGGCACCTTATCCAGGATTTCCCACCGATATGCAGGCGCAATTCTCGGTGATGAATGCAGTAGCAGAAGGTACAGGCCTTATCACTGAAATGGTATTTGAAAATCGTTTTATGCATGCGCAGGAACTCGTGCGCATGGGTGCCAATATTACCGTGCAAGGCAATACCCTGATCACCCAGGGTGTTGACCGTCTCCAGGGTGCACCGGTTAAGGCAACTGATTTAAGAGCATCCGCGAGTCTGGTGATTGCCGGAATAATCGCTGACGGTGAAACCACCATAGAGCGGATTTACCACATTGATCGTGGTTATGAATGTATTGAAGAAAAATTCCAGGCCCTGGGTGCCAATATTCGTCGTATACCGGGTTAAGACTGGGCAGAGGATGAATCAATGATTGAAGACAGAAGCCGGCAGTTGGTGTTTGCTTTATCCAAGGGCCGCATATTAAAAGAAACGCTACCTTTGTTGAAAACAGCTGGCATTGAGTTGCTGGAAGACCCCGACCAAAGCAGAAAACTTATTTTTCCTACGACCTGTGACGATGTGAAAATACTCATCTTGCGGGCAACGGATGTGCCGACTTATGTGGAGCATGGTGCAGCGGATCTGGGTGTATCAGGCAAAGATGTGCTGCTCGAACACGGGGGACGTGGTTTTTATGAGCCGCTGGATTTGAACATCGGTCGTTGCAGGTTGATGGTCGCTGCGCGTGTCAATGCACCGGCGGTTACGGGGCGTCTAAAAGTCGCGAGCAAGTTTGTTAATGTTGCCAAGCGTTATTATGCCGAGAAAGGCGAGCAGGTAGAAATTATCAAACTCTATGGCTCCATGGAGCTTGCACCTCTGGTCGGTTTGGCAGACTGCATTGTAGACTTGGTGGATACGGGTAATACCTTGAAGGCCAATGGCTTGCAACCCACCGAATTGATTGCCAACATTAGCTCCCGCTTGATCGTCAACAAGGCATCAATGAAAATCAAACATCAACGTATCCAGGATATTATTGACTGCCTTGATCAAGCGGTTAAAGCAAACGCGTCGGCTAAAACCAGTTAGAGTCATTGCTCATTAGGTGCTTATGTCACGATTATCAATTCCCCTGCTTTCTACCCGTTCGGACGATTTTTATGCACAACTGCGCGCACGCTTGGCACGGGACAGTGTGTCTGATTTACAAGTAGAAAATTCTGTTCGTGACATCCTCGCTGCAATTCGTGCCCACGGTGACCAAGCCCTGCTCAATTACACGCGGCAATTTGATCAGCTGACTGTGTCAAACGTTGGTGAGCTGGAAATAACAGCGGAAGAAAGAAAAAACGTATTGCAGCGTATTTCGCCTGAAGATAAAGAGATTCTTGAATTATCTGCAGAACGTATTCGCAGTTTTCATGAGAAGCAAAAGCAGCACTCCTGGTCCTATACAGAAGCCAATGGAACGCTGTTGGGTCAGCAAGTACGTGCCATGGATAGGGTGGGTGTTTATGTGCCGGGCGGGAAGGCGGCCTATCCCTCCTCTGTGCTGATGAATATTCTTCCAGCCAAAGTGGCCGGGGTAAAAGAAATTATCATGGTGGTTCCTACGCCCGGCGGCGTACGGAATGACCTGGTTATTGCTGCGGCTGAAATTGCAGGCGCTGACCGGATTTTTACCATTGGTGGCGCACAGGCCATTGCGGCGCTGGCCTATGGCACGGCCAGTATCCCCAAGGTGGATAAAATTGTTGGCCCCGGGAATATCTATGTTGCAACGGCGAAGAAAATGGTTTTTGGTGAGGTAGGCATTGATATGATTGCCGGACCGTCTGAAATCATGATTTTGAGTGATCGTGATGTGAATCCAGACTGGTTGGCTATGGATATGTTTTCACAGGCCGAACATGATGAAAATGCACAGTGTATTCTGGTTTGCGCCGATGCTGATCTCTTGAATCGTGTTCTCCGCAGCATGGAAAAACAACTGCCTCATATGTCCAGGCGTGACATTATCAAAGCTTCACTTGAAGGCAGAGGGCTCTTGATCCAGGTCAGGGATCTAACGGAAGGGGTAGCCGTGATTAATCAGGTGGCACCCGAACATCTTGAACTCGCTGTAGCGCATCCTGAAGATCTATTGACAGATATCCACCATGCAGGGGCTATTTTTATGGGGCTTTACACACCAGAAGCGCTGGGTGACTACTGCGCCGGCCCCAATCATGTCTTGCCTACCTCGGGCACTGCACGTTTTTCTTCGCCGTTAGGGGTCTATGATTTTCAAAAACGCAGCTCTTTGATCTATTGTTCGGCAGAAGGCGCTGCACATTTAGGGCCGATAGCCGCACGTCTGGCACGGGGTGAAGGTTTGGATGCGCACGCGCTCAGTGCTGAGTACCGTTATACGAAGTAACGTGTTACCGATTACCTATTGTGATTTCTGGAGTATGGATGAAAACGCGCCAAGGAAGGACAGCGGGCTTTATGGTGCTTGCAGTGCTGCTACTGGGGGTTCTTTATGAATATCAACCTGCGCATTATCAAGCACTGCTTTGCATAGATAAACAGGCTGAACCAAGCGGGCAGTGGAACAGCGCCTACGATGGTTATTTTATTGGTGCAAATGGTTGTGTATACCGTCCAGACACGGCGCTTGAAAAATTGCCGCCGCTTGTACTGGAGGGCACAAATCGCAAGGCGGAGCCACTTTGGTATGTTAACGGCGCCAATTTGCGCATTGATTGGGTGCAAGCACACATGTACCGTTTGGCCCTTTCCAGTGGCCGCCCCGTTTTGGCTATCTACAATGCAACGCTAGGAGGGCGTTTTCTCGATGCCATCAATGACGCCATCCGTGGCAGTCGCGCCACGGGGGTGATTGAGCGAGTCATTCTGGAAAGTCTGGCGCGTGGTGGCGAAGTGTACTTTCAGGTCAATAGCCAGGGCGCGATTCATATGGCGCGGGCTCTTAGACGCGTTGTTACGATGTTGAGTGCCGAGCAGTTGCAGAAAGTGCATGTATTAACAGCAGGCGCAGCAAGTGCCGATTTTCCCGATGGACCTGACTATATTCACTTGGCAAATGAAAAAGATCCTGTGCCGCTTAATGTAGGCGTTTTATCTGCCGGTGCCCATGTGGGTGCCGGCGCTAAAGTGATTCGTTTCGCGGGTGTTGACAGTGATCCTTTGGAAATGCGTTTCCGGTTTTTTGGTCCCTTGACCCATGCGTTTTTAAGTGTACATGGTCTCATGGTATACCAGCCCTATTTTCCAGCGGCATTCAAAGCTGAAAAAAGTCTTGTGAATTGAACAGATCAAAATCAATGTTCCACATCGGCACTGTGGCCCAGAATTTTCTCAAGTTTTTTCATGAGTTTGGGCTCGAATTTTTTTAAGGCTTCACTCAAATGCCCTTTACGCGGTTTGGGGTGGATATTTTCGGGTGCCATGGTAAAAGGGAGGTCCAGAAAGGTTTGGATTTCCTTTAATTTCGTTACAGGATCGGTATTAAAACTATCGTAGGTCAGGCGATAGACGCTTTGTGGCGGCAGTGATTTAAGATCATCGTAGTAACTCTTTAATTGCCACTGCAGTGAAAGCACAGTAAATGGGCGGACAAAAAATGCAACGACTTTGTCGCCAAGCAAGGCCTTCAGGCCACGTATTATTTTCCAGACGCCATACAAAAGAGTCATGCCAAATCGTATATCACCTGGTACTTTGAACTTGTCTATAAGCATGGTCTGGAAGGGTTGTGCGCCGGTAATGAGTGTAAGAAATGCATTTAACTGGCTGTTGAGAATATGAATCGGATTGCGGGTAATGTAAATAAAACGGGCGTCGGGAAACCACTCCAGTATTTGTTTGGCTTTTCCGGTGTCCCATGGATTTTTTAAGAGTACAGACTGGGCATGGGGGTTGAGGTAAAGCAGTTTGCGGCATATTTCAGCAAAATAGTCTTGATTACTCGCATGAAGTGAAACGTGGTAACTCTCATTACGTAACAGCCAGCAGTATTCTTCCACGGTTGCATCATCCACCCATACCGAATCGAGTCTGCGGTCAGTAATGCCTAAACTTCTGAAAACGCGATTCAAGTGTTGTTTGTCTTTTTCTTCGTGTCCCGTCTGCCGGTTTTTCAGTAATCGATGGTAGTAAAAAATATCGTAGAGCGTGAGATTGGCAACAGGAAAACAGCGCGAAATGGCATCGTATAAGAACGTGGTGCCTGAGCGATGCAGGCCCATGATAAAAATGGGTTTGACCGGCGTGTGGGCGATCTGGACAAGAAAAGGATCGTCCTCGCCTTTTTGTGGAAAATCTGGCTCAAATGGATAGCGCATAAAGTATTTTTTTATGTATTAGGAAGATGTTGTATTTATTTTTCTTAGCAGAAGACTGCTCAATACCAGGAATAATCCGAGCAAGGTGGGCACGGTTAAGTCCGGGTTGTTCCAGAACAACAAGGAGCGATTCAGGCGTATTGTTTCGATCAGAGCACCCCCGAGCCAACTGAATACAATAATATTGGGAAATGCGCCTATCAGTGAACCCCAAAAATAGGTCCGCAATTGGGTGCACAGAAGCGCTAGCATCCAGTTAACAGGAGGTAATGCGAAAAAAATAAGGCGCAGATAAATAATGGCTCGCAAACTGGTGCCCTGGATGTATTGGTGGGTGCGTGGCAAGTATTTCTGTGCCAGTTCTTGCGTAAGGCCTTGGTTCAGTTGTTTGGCGATGAAGTACATCAAAATAATGGCAGTGGAGAAACTCAGGGCGCCTAACACAGCAGCACCGACTGGGCCATAGAGCACGGCAGCAATAGCAATAACCAGTGCAGTGGGTACATTTAATACGATGATAATACTCGCCAACAGATAAAAAACGAGAGGGCCGAGCATGCCGAGCTGATGCTCCCACTGCCGGAGCTGATCTATTTTAGATGCCATCAACCGGGGGTTTAGCCACTGGCCCACAGGCGTATATTGATACAAAACCACGAATGCTCCTATCACAAGAGCGATAACTGTGATTCTGAAAATTCGAGTGCGCAATTGATGGGTAATAATGAACGCAAATCCTTTTGAATCTATGAGTGACTTTCACACCCGGCAAGGGTAAGAAATGAAGCGATGAAATAATTTAAAGGACCTAAGTCTAGTGGACTTATCCACAGTAAACTAGCAATTTCTGATACAAGCCCTGAGCAGCAAGGAAGCCTCGCCTTTCGGTTAGGCTGTTTATTCGAGGGTATTGTGCATCATAAAATTTTCTTGTGTATTTTCAATCATCTCACTGGGCGTAATGATTTGAATGCAGCTTTTATTGAGATCCATGAAGTCGGCCGAAAGAATCAATTTATCGCCTGCAATACTGTAGACCTCGGCCGAGGTGACGGCAATAAAATTGCTTTCGGAGCGTATGTAATCGGTGAGCCTCACGCCGGGCACGATATTCAGACTGCATTTGATTCTATATAGATCCGTAAGTATCACTACCCGTGTTTTGGCAGTGTCTGATCCTGGTTTCATGAGTGAGCTCTTTTTGATCATGGTGACTGTAACCTGTATGTTTTGCCTGGTTTATAGGTGAAATTCAGGAAACACTTGCGCCGAGGAAATACAACGCCAGTGTTAATCCTGGCAGCAAGCGCCAAGACTGTGTGCATTAAATATAGTGGGCTTCTTCGGAGTCGCAACTATTTTCACATTTCGGCGCCAAGTAACTCGGTATATACTTCGAGTCAAATTTTCAGGTGGATTATCAGGTAAGCGTGAACATGAAGAATGAATTGCATCATCTCTATAAGGTGATTTTTCTGAACAAGGGTTCAGTGTACGAAATGTACGCCAAACAGATCTACCAGAGTGATCTTTATGGTTTTGTAGAGGTCGAAGAGTTTATTTTCGGTGAGCGAAGTCAATTGGTTGTTGATCCATCGGAAGAAAAACTCAAGTCAGAATTTGAGGGTGTGGTGCGAAGTTTTATTCCTCTTGGTGCCATTATTCGTATTGACGAAGTAAAAAAGGAGGGTATACCTAAATTGCAAAGCGCGGGTGATAAAATAATGCCTTTTCCTGTGAGTATCGTGCCGCCGGTAAAGAATTAATTCCTTAAAGCATATTAAGAAAAAACCAAGCAGCTAATTCTTACGCTGCCTGGTTTAAGTTTTTGTACGATGGCATAGGTATAAAAAATAGGCCGAATGAAGAAATACCTGAACTTATTTTGCCAGCTGTTGCGTTGTTCGCGTCAGGCGATGCAAACCAGAAACAATTTGCACCAGAAATCCACTGATGGCTAAAAAGCCCCAGCCAAGAACGACAAAACCATAGTGAACGGGTGCAGCAAACAGTTCTTCAGCGTAAAAGAAGGTATGACCCCATTCGTTAAACCCAAGGTTTGGCATGATAAGAAGAGGAGCGGAAGCAATCATTAAAAAGGGAATAGAGATTCGCTTGTTAAAATCAGGCAAACGCGTGTGTATCCAGAGGAAGCCAAAGATCATAAAGACTGCATCCAGAGGCATAATGAAATAAAACAAACCAATATGTGTCGGGGTAAAATCGGTATCACGAATAGTCACCTGGTGCCATGCAGCATCGGATTCCAGAAAAAAGCTCAGTGCTGACAGTTTGAGGATGGTGGCTATAAAGAGCGCAGACAGAATCAAATAATAACGTCCGAGTTCTCGTTGCGGAGATAAGTTTTCAAGATTCTGATCACGCGTACGTAAAACCCAGACTATGGCAAAAAGACCCAGAAGTGCGATGCCAGCAAGCTGACTCCACATAAGATTCATCCAGATGGCCTGGAATTCGGGTTCAAAATAATCCAAG
>DAIRVL010000041.1:0-6263 GCA_036802845.1 Pseudomonadales bacterium
GAAAATAACATCTAAAACTAGAAACCGTTGTTACAGTTAGCTATGAATTCATTCAGCAAGCGTTGTTCTTCCGCTGTGAGCTGTTTATGTGCCAGCAAATCAGGACGTCTTTGCCATGTACGCCCAAGTGATTGCTTTAATCTCCATTGTCTGATTTTTTCATGGTCCCCGCTTAACAACACCTGAGGAACATTCTTGCTTCCAATGCTTTCGGGTCGAGTATAGTGAGGGCAGTCCAACAGATTCGCCTCAAATGAGTCCTGATGGGCCGACGCATCACATCCCAGCACACCGGGAATCAACCTGCATATGCTGTCTATCAGAGTCATGGCAGCCAGCTCTCCGCCACTTAACACAAAGTCTCCTATAGACCACTCCTCATCGACTTCATCTTCAATAAACCGCTCATCAATACCCTCGTAACGCCCTGTTACTAGAATCAACGAGCCATATGAAGCCAACTCCTCAACACCCCGCTGATCGAGCTTTCTACCCTGCGGAGAAAGATAAACCACCTTGGGCTTTTGTATACCGCTTGCCGAAGATCCGTCGCTCTCTGAGCGCACCAATGCAGCCTGCTTTGCTGCATTAACAGCGGCCTTAAGCGGAGCATACATCATCAGCATCCCTGGACCGCCCCCGTAAGGACGATCATCCACCGTGCGATGCTTATCGAGCGTAAAATCTCTGGGATTCCAAAACTCGAGCTTAATCAGCTCATCATGAACAGCCCGCCCTGTAACACCATACTGAGATACAGCAGCAAACATTTCAGGAAACAGTGAAACAATACCAAACCACATAAACTGCGTTACTTCACTCCAACCGGCAGGACATAAACTTATTTATTACAAAACGTCAGTCATTCCCGTGATGGCGTTGTGACTACAAGCTAATAATCAAGTTCCCAATCAACAATTACACAGCCCTTATCAACATTGACCTGCTTGACAACATGATCCAGAACATAAGGAATCAGTCGCTCCTGCTTGTCAACACTGTCATCACAAGGCTTCACAATCAGCACAGGGTTAGCTCCTGTTTCCATCAAGGAAGCTATGATACCCAGCTTCTCACCCTTCAGATTGAATACTGACAAAGCTTCAAGGTCAGTCCAATAAATTTCATCCTCACCTGGCTTTGGCAATGCATCTTTGCTCACCAGTATATCCAGATTGGTCAGTTTTATAGCACAGTCACGATCATCATAATCCTGAACATGGACTACATAAGCTTTTCCATGTGGGCGATACTCATCAACAACCACCTGCCGGGGATTTTTGCGCGCCTTATCAGATAAAAACCAAGCTCCAAGTTTGAAAATAGTTTCAGGATTCTGGGTAAAAGAACGGACTTTCACCCAGCCTTTTATGCCATACACTGACGTTACTTCGCCAACAACTACATGAGAACTACCGGACTCTGATTTCGACATCAACCCATTCCTATCTGTATTTAAACAGGAAATATCGACAATCAGACCGCTTGTTGAACCTGCTTGCAAGACTGTTTAACCAATGACCTTACGCGATCAGACATTTGCGCGCCTTGTGAAATCCAAAAATCAACGCGCTGTTGATCAATACGCAAAGGCTCTTCTTGGCCTCGAGCAATAGGATTAAAAAATCCTACCCGCTCAATAACACGCCCATCACGACAGCTACGACTATCCGCAACAACAACATGATAAAATGGACGTTTTTTTGCGCCGCCACGAGACAGACGAATAGTCACCATAAGTTCTTCCTAAATTAGCTATTTTAAATACATCAAGGGCTATTATAAACCAACAAGCCAAACCGGTTTTTAAGGCCGGCCATTTTACGCTTTTTTACCAAGTAAGCAAATACCACCAAGCAAAAAGATAACCACAGATAATAAACGACTCGCTTGCTTACTGCCACATAAAACCACTAAATTTTAAATGGTACGCTTTTATCGTACGATCAAGACCTTTAACAATGTTCACATGTGCTCTTGTCTGCATGGTAGAATTATTTTAATGTCGAAAATAAAAAAGGAGGCAAATATGAAAAGCCTGACGTGCAGGGTTGTCAACGGATGGGCGTGCATAGGTGCGATAGGTGCAATGGCTTTCGCACTTTATTTGGAATATGTAAAAGGCTTGGAACCTTGTCCTTTATGCGCATTTCAGCGTGTCGCGATGATTCTGACTGGGCTGATATTCCTCTTGGCATTCATTCACAATCCGAAGGTTCTAGGTCAGCGAATTTATTCAATTCTGGTTATCATTTCCGCCGGAGCAGGTGTTGCGATAGCGGCGCGCCACTCATGGTTACAACACTTGCCACCCGAAGAGGTTCCGGCCTGTGGCCCAGGTTTAAATTACTTGCTTGAAGCATTTCCTATGGCAGAGGTGTTTCGTATTGTTTTTAATGGTTCAGGCGAGTGTGCTGCAATATCGTGGAAATTTATGGGTCTCACATTACCCGAAGCAACTTTATTAGTCTTTGTAGGCTTTATTGCCATCGCAATATTTCAAATCATATTCAGTAAGATTTGTTCCTTGAGAGAAGGCTGTCAGCCACCTGCATCAAAATAATCACCTAAATTGCACACATCAATTCAAAATATCGCAAGCACTTAACTGCCAAATTTCAAGTGCATATCTTTTTGATATGTCAGAAATCAAATGCCTGACATTTTTTTAGACCATAATTTACTTTGATAGATGCGTGATTTATGTCTATTTTGATACATGCGCTTGTAAGTATCTAAAACCAAGCGCCTTAGCAATACGAGCATTACGCCTTTACTCCTAAACATGGGCACTTGCCTAATTTAAACTGGATAGACTTACCTTAAGGACAAAGTCATGCTGAACATAGAAAAACCTGCAAATGAAATATGGGAAACCGTCGAAGGCCATATCAATCGTTGGCTGGAAGAGCGTCAGACTCTAATCACCAGCTACTGTGAGTTAAGTGGCATAAAAGCTTATGGAAAGAGTGCATTTCTGAATCAACGTAAATTACAAACCTTTTGCGAACAATTAGTTGACTATGCATCCAAAGGTCACTTTGAGATTTACGAGGAGTTAACGCTGGAGGCAAAAGCATTCAGCAACAACGCTCTCGATCTCGAGAAAATTTATTCCAAAATTGAAACCACTACAGAAATTGCCCTTGAGTTCAACGACAAATATGATCTGGACAAAATTCAGCCAGATATCATTACAACAAACCTCCCATCCGATCTGTCAAAAATTGGGGAAGCGATCGCTTTACGCTTTGACCTGGAAGATCATCTGATCAATGCATTGCATAGAAATAACAAAGATATAGCCGCCTGAAGTCATTTATCAAAGCCTTTTAGACGCATATGCGTCTAAAAAAATAAAGAAGGCCGAAACGAGTAGATGTCGACTATCCTTACACCCTTGCAAGTGGCAAATGCATTACAGGGTATAAAAGTTCCACCACAACCTCAAATTCTGGTGGATATTACCATGGAACAGGTCGCCCCTGAGCCGAGCTTGCCTCGAATTACTGATCTGATTCGCCAGGACATGGGGCTGTCTGGCGCCATTCTTAAAGTGGTCAATTCCAGTTATTTTGGTTTGAGCAATCAGATATTCTCCATTGAGCACGCCGTTTCGATGCTTGGCCTCAATAGTGTAATTAATATAATTAACGGTCTCTCCGTAAAAAGTGAACTCAGTGATGAAACTATTGTAGAAATGAGTCGTTTCTGGGATCACGCCTCTGATGTTGCGTTAATAGCTGCAACCACAGCGAAGGAAACAGGTTATCCTGGCGTAGATGAGGCCTACTTGCTGGGCTTATTTCATGCCTGCGGCATGCCACTCATGATGCAGCGTTATTCAAACTATCTTAAAGTGCTAGAAAAAGCATACTCAGGCCAGTACATACGAATCATTGATGCCGAGAACGAATACTTTCATACCAACCATGCAGTGATAGGCTACTATATCGCCAAATCATGGCATCTACCGACCCATATCTGCCTGCTTATCGCTGAGCAATATAATTTAAGCGAAATTAAAAAATGGCACCTTAGCTATGACGGCCACACAAAAACCTTACTCGCCATTTTGAAGGTCGCCCAACATATCAGCCAAAGTCATCAAAAGCTCGGTGGCCAAGGGGCCATTGAGATTGAATGGAATGAATATGGGGGCGACATTCTTGAGTATTTGGGCTTAAATTCCTACGACTTTAGCACCTTAAAACAAAACATCCTTGAGCTCTCGTCGTAAACGAATTACCGCGTGAGCTCATAAAAAGCGCTATTTTTTTGAATACCACGTCAGGTCTAGTTCCCTCGCGGCTTTCACATCGTCCAATCGGTTCACTGGCTGTGTATAAGGAGCGCCTCGAACCTTGGCAGGATCAGTCTCGGCCTCCTGCTGAATTGAAACCATTGCCTGAATAAAATTGTCCAATTCGTGTTTAGTTTCGGTTTCTGTTGGCTCTATTAACAGGCACTCGGGAATCAACAAAGGAAAATACGTAGTTGGTGCATGAACCCCGTAATCAAGCAAACGTTTTGCGAAATCCATCGCTGTTACTTCCAGTTTTTTAGCCTGATTCAACAAAGTAATAATAAACTCATGCGAAGCACGACGCTCTGGATAGGCGAGCTGAAAACCTGATTTTTGCAGTTGCGCCGCCATATAGTTAGCATTCAGGGTCGCATACTCTCCCACCCTATGCATGCCTTCCCTGCCTAAAATTCGGGCATAAAAATAGGCACGCAACAGAACACCGGCATTACCCATAAACGTGGAAAGACGACCAATCGTTTGCGGGATATCTTTCTCATCTAACCAGCGATAATAGACGCAGCCTGCTTTTTCCTCGCGCCCTACAACAGGTATTGGAAGAAAAGGCAATAATCGCTCACTCACACCCACTGGTCCGGCACCTGGCCCTCCACCGCCATGCGGAGTGGCAAAGGTTTTATGCAGGTTCATATGCAATACATCAAAACCCATATCGCCGGGTTTTACCTTACCTAAAATCGCATTCAGGTTGGCTCCGTCGTAATACAGTAAACCGCCGGCATCGTGTACGGTTTTGGAAATCGCTTCTATCTGCCGCTCAAATACGCCGCAGGTGGATGGGTTCGTCATCATCAGTCCCGCCGTCTGCGGTCCAACAACGGCCTTTAGTGCATCCAGATCAACATCGCCCTCACTATTTACCGGCAACTCCCTTACGGTATATCCACACATCACCGCTGTAGCTGGATTGGTTCCATGAGCGGTAACAGGAATAAGAATTTCAGTACGCGCTGCATCGCCTCTGGCATCATGATAAGCCCGTATCATTGCAACACCGGCAAACTCACCCTGTGCCCCGGCCATTGGCGTCAGTGAAACCCCTTTCATACCGGTCACATCTTTTAGAATTTCCTGTAGTTCATAGAAGCAAGACAAAACTCCCTGACTTTGCTCATCAGGCATCAATGGATGGCGCTGCATAAAACCCGGGAGACTCGCTGCTTTATGGGCACCACGAGGATTGTATTTCATGGTACAAGAACCCAAGGGATAGAAATTTGTATCTATGGAGAAATTCTTGCGAGACAACTGGGTGTAATGACGCACCACTTGCATTTCTGACGCTTCGGGCAATTTAGCCGGATTCTGGCGCAACAATGTCTGCGGTATTTCAACACCCACACCGCTATCCACCTTCGCCAACTGCGCGCTTGCATTGCGGCCTTCTCGACTATGTTCGAAGATTAACATGCTCTCTCCTTTAATTCGCTGTTGACTGCGCACTCAGTTTTTCCAGAGCACGACCCAGAACCTGTACAAATAACTGAATATCAGCGTCATTCTTGGTTTCGGTTGTGCACACCAACAATGAGTGCGACCACCCATACGCTGTCTGCAGATCAAAGCCACCCATAATATTATCTTGCGCCATGATTGCTAAAACCTGGTCCGCCGGATACTTGAGATCAAGCACTGCTTCATGAAATGAAGCCGAACTAAAACGCAGACTCACTCCCTTGAGTGAACTAATGCCTTGTTTGAGTTTTATCAGATTCTGATGACTGGCCAAGGCAACTTGATACAAACCTTGGTGCCCCAACAAACTCATATAAATCGTTGCAGCAGTGACCACCCATCCTTGATTGGTGCAAATATTTGACGTCGCTTTTGATCGGCGAATATGTTGTTCTCGCGCTTGCAGGGTTAACACAAAACCTTCCCGACCGGCTTGATCCACTGTTCGCCCAATAATTCGCCCCGGCATTTGTCGCACGAT
>DAIRVL010000041.1:6363-11977 GCA_036802845.1 Pseudomonadales bacterium
CGGATGCACACTCACCGGCATCAAAACACGACGCGATTTGGATTTACGATTCGCACGAACGGCCATTAACACCGCTTCCGCCAATCCAGAGGCGCCGTCATACAAGGATGCATTGGAAACATCCATCGCCGTTAACTGCGTCATCATGGTCTGATATTCGTAGATTAACTGCAGTGTTCCCTGACTCGCCTCAGCCTGATAGGGCGTGTACGCTGTCATGAATTCACCCCGTGCGGCCACGTCCCACACAACCGCAGGAATATGGTGCTCGTAGGCGCCCGCGCCAATAAAGCAGAGTGCGCCGCTGTCTTGCTGAGCCCGTGCGGCCATATCACGCAACACGGCCATTTCGTTTTCGCCAGCAGGCACATGAAACAACTTGCCCGCCCTGATCGATTGTGGAATTTCATCAAACAGCTGCTCAATACTGGTGACGCCAATGGCATCAAGCATTTCTTTAACGTCTTCATTAGTGTGTGGAATGTAGGGCATGTATCACCTCATTAGCCAATCAAGCACAGCCTGGCGAGAAAATATACCAAACTGTCAAAACTCTTTATTAAAAATCAAAAAGCCACAGACTGACTACACAGCATGTGGCTTCACGATCTTTCGCGGATAAGTCAATCCAAGGACATGGAGACGTCACAGCACTCTGAAAATCAATCCTCTTCTTCGGCCAATTGTGCCTGATAAGCGCTTGCGCTTAACAAGTCATCCAATTCCGTAGGATCTTCCATTTTTATTTTGAAAATCCAGCCATCATGATAGGGATCACGATTAACTAATTCAGGCGCTTCTTCCAGGTCATCATTGACGGCTATAACAACACCTGAAACCGGACTATAAATATCCGAAGCCGCTTTTACCGACTCGACAACCCCCGCTTCATCGCTGGCATGGAGCTCAGCGCCCACATCGGGCAACTGAACAAAAACAAGATCACCGAGCGCTTCCTGAGCGTGATCACTGATCCCTACCGTCACAACATCGCCTTCTACCCTGACCCATTCATGACTGGGAAGAAATTTGAGTTCCACTGGAAATTCGCTCATATCAACGCACCTTTTTATTTATCAAATCCTGGGATTGGAAAACAGCACAAACCAACACTTACAAATCAAATACCTTTTTACCATTTCGAACAAAAGGCGGTTGAACCACCTTGACTGGAAATAATTTGTCCCGAATTTCGACTTCGACGTGTCCTTGGGTTGCAAAAGGTACACGGGCCAATGCAATAGAATAACCCAAAGTCGGTGAAAAGGTACCGCTGGTGATTTCACCTTCGCCCACACCTGAAACCAATACCCGTTGATGTGCCCGCAACACACACTTGGCTTCCAGCACCAGACCGACAAGTTTATATTTCAGACCCTTGGTTTTTTCATCCAACAGCGCCTGTTTGCCGATAAAATCACGAGACTGAGGCTCCCAGGCAATAGTCCAGGCCATATTAGCTTCCAGCGGACTGATTGACTCGTTCATATCCGCGCCATAAAGATTCATGCCCGCTTCGAGTCGCAGGGTATCCCGTGCACCTAATCCTATAGGTGCAACGCCTGACTCCATCAGTCGCTGCCAAAAGGCGGACACCTCAACATTGGGCAACATAAGCTCCACACCGTCTTCCCCGGTATAGCCTGTGCGAGCGATGAACCATTCGCCCAGATCAGTGCCTTGAAATAGCTTAAGTGCCTCAATGGCAGCTTGGTGCTGCGGACAAAGCATTTTAATTTTTTGTATGGCCTGTGGACCCTGAATGGCAAGAATAGCCAAATCCGAGCGCTCTATCAGACTGACCGAAAACGCTTGAGCCTGCTGCCGCATCCACTGCAAGTCCTTTTCGCGGGTGGCGCAATTAACCACCAGACGATAACCATCGATTCTGCGATAGACAATCAGGTCATCAATCACGCCACCCTGCGGGTTGAGCATCGCCGTATAAAGGGCTTTGCCCAGAGTTGTTAACTTATCGACATCGTTAGCCAACAAATATTGAAGATAGGTTTTGGCCTCTTGCCCCGAGACGTCAACGACGGTCATATGGGATACATCAAATACACCCACATTCTCCCGCACCGACTTATGCTCCTGAATTTGGGATCCATAATGAATCGGCATATCCCAACCGGAAAAATCTACCATCTTGGCACCACAGGCCAGATGTTGATCGTATAAAGCGGTTTTATTTCCCATAACTCAGCGCCAGCGGCAATAAAAATTCGGAATTGTTTTGATTGTGCGAGAATAGCAAAATCAGGGCGCGCTATTCTACCCTCTCCCCTTTAAGAAAGCATCCAACGCGCCAGCCCTTCTTAAGGCATGGTAGCAAAGCCTGTTAAACTATGGTAAAACGCGCCTTCAAAAAAATGGATTGAATCTGTCGGTTTACGGATAGCAAAAAATAGAAAATAAAAAACCTGGGGAAATTTAATAATGCGCTACCTTTTAAATTACACAAAAAAAACTATCGTGGTCTTTTTTGCGCTTATTAGCATGCTTCTTTCGTTCACTGCAACAGCAACAAACAATTTGCTGGGTAATCTATC
Organism: Pseudomonadales bacterium; assembly: GCA_036802845.1. GTDB lineage: Bacteria > Pseudomonadota > Gammaproteobacteria > Pseudomonadales > UBA3067 > DAIRVL01. Next base: position 8,916 of record DAIRVL010000041.1, read on the forward strand.
TGAAACCAGAGAAATGCAATTAATCGTATTAAAAGGCGCCACATTGCCCGCCTTGTTAGGCAAGAACGCTAAAAACTACTCCGTGATGGCTGTGTCTGGCGGCAAACTGGCACCTATTCCCTTTCAATTTGATGACTGGAATGTACGGGGCTTCCCTTATGTGCCTGGTGGCACGATAAAAGTTGAGGGCCAGGAAGATATCATCGAAGCAAAAGATGAGCTCGCGTTCATGTTACGTGACACAGGAGCACAGGCAGAAGCTGCACTCAAATCAGCTGTTGCCGGCAAAGTGGTTCTTGAGCTTGCTTTTAAAGAAAACAACGTCGAGCGTTACGCTTATATTGTGGAAGGCAATACCGAACGCAGTGATAAATCCTACACCCACTTTGATAGCAAAACGGGCTTAATTAAAACAAGCAAATACTCTTTACAAACCGAACCTGGCAATCTGTTATCGTGGTCAGACATGTACTATCAAGGTTATCACGATGGCAAAAAAAGTATTCTCGATACCATGAAATTGCGAGTTAAAGCCAAACTGGGTTTTATCAAAGCAACTATTAATAACAATCTCATTCCTAATGAAGTTTCTGCCGTTAAAAATGGCCCGGTCAGAACACTGATTGCATTGGATGCCTCCATCTCCATTCTTGGTGTTGGTTTGGCCGACGCCGGTGCCAGTGTGACTGTAACGGATCAAACTCTGCAATTCCCCGTGTACCTCACCATCCCGAAAGCCGCCTCTGTATTAAGTGATTTAAATCTTGAAGTTTCTCTCGATTTCAACGACTTGGATGGTGTGCCTGTTCGAACAGAACTAGGCCCTAAAGAACCTGTTTACGTGGGCGATAAAACCAAGGGCGCCAACCCGGAAGATCTCAAAATAAATCTGGAGCATAGCTGGCTTTCAGGCAGCAGCGGCCAGAACTGGGACATTATTGCCTTCTTTAGCGGCAAAGAAGGTTTCAAGCCTACCCTGGACGTCATCTACAAAGACAGCCGTTTTGATAGCAAGGCCGATACGCCTGAACGTTTTCCTGGTTCACACCCGCACGTAGGTTACAAGGTTACAGACATCGTCTACGGCCAGGAAATTGTTATTGGCATTGATCTGTACTTTGATGACGCATTCTGGTCTAAAGACGGGCTGGAAAATGCGGTAGAATCTATTCGCAATCCCATGCCGGTAACCGTCATTGCTCAATAATTTGCAGGCGATTGATACAACTCAAAAGGTGGCCCTGTGCCACCTTTTTTAGTTTAAAATACGCATTTCTCCATGGAGCCGAGCAAGTGAAAGTAATCCAGGTCATGGGTGGTAACGAAGAAGGCGGTCTGGAAAAACACTTTGTCGAATTATGCAATGGTCTTACAGATTATTGCGAATTAATCGCCATTGCGCACCCAAAATACCAACCGCGCTTTAATAGTCGCGTCAGCTTCTATGCGCTCGACTTAAACAAAAGCCGCAGAAATCCCCTGCTTTTATGGCAGTTATACCGACTGATTTCAAAGCACAAACCGGATATCGTGCATGCACAGGCAAACAAGGCCATTGCCATGATCGCCACATTGCGTCGCTATATCCACGCTAAAACTGTAGCGACAGTTCATGGCCAGAAGAAAAATCTCAAAGCCACTCGTCACTTTGATCTCACCATTGGCGTGAGTCACTTCCTGACCTCACGCATTCAGTCTTCTAACAAGAAAACCATTTATAACGGCATCATCATGCCTCATGTGCAAACGCACTTGACGCAAAGTACTTTTTTTTCGACGCAAACACCCGAACAGAAATTAGTGCTTGCTGTAGGACGACTCGTACCAGAAAAAGGCTTTGATATTCTTCTGGATGCATGGAAAACCATTGATGCCAAACTACTTATTGCAGGCGAAGGGCCCGAGCAACAAAAACTGCAAAGGTTTATTGACCAACATGAAGGAATGAGCAAGCGCGTCAAACTGCTCGGACATCGAAACGACATTCCTGATCTGATTCATTTGGCTGATCTGGTGGTGATCTCATCACGCCGGGAAGGGTTTTCTTACGTTTTTGCCGAAGCCCTGCTGCTGCAAACACCCGTAATCGCAAGCAATGTGCCCATTGCCAATGAAGTTTTGTCTGAGCAATTTATTGTTCCCACCGAATCGGCCAAAGCGCTGGCTGCTCTAATCACACGAAGTCTTGCCAAGGGCGATAAACTTAAAAACGAATACATGCCTTTTTTTGATTATGCAAAACAGAATCTGACACTTGATCAGCTTGTACGTAATACCTTGTCTGCTTATCAGGATCTTTGCGCAAAATAAGCGTTTTTCACATTAGCTATCCACATGAATCATTGCAAACGCTTGCTCTGCTAACAAAACGATTATTTGCTTTCATTGATTATTTTAAGCAACGTTTCCTCCACTTCTGCCGCAACTTTTTTCAGCTCCTCAGACTGACTCAGCACCGACAACAGCGCAGCTGGCCTGAGCGTACCGATTTTAACTTTGCCCTTTTCCTGCCAAACAGAAATCCTGCAAGGCAGAACCATATTCAGTGCCATGTCTTGCAACAGCACCGCCTGCGCCTTATGGGGATTGCATACTTCAAAGATTCTGCATTCATTTTCAAACTCAACGCCCTTGTTTTTCATCGTTGCTTTCAGATCGTGCACATGCAAAACACCAAATTTATTCCGCACTACCGCTTCTTCCAAATCTTTACTCACCTGATCAATGTCTTTTTGAGTATCAACAATATATTTCATATTTTTTCCTTTTGTTTTCATGAATGAGTCAGGCAAGTTTGCTTCTGAACATAAAAAATACGGCGGCCAGCAAACACAAGCCTGCCCAAAAATAATCAAGTCTTAATGGCTCACGTAAATATAAAACCGAAAACGGTACAAAAATTGTTAACGTAATCACTTCCTGCATAATTTTCAACTGGCCCACAGTAAGCACAGTGTAACCAATACGATTAGCAGGCACCTGAAATAGATATTCAATCAGAGCAATTCCCCAGCTCACCAAGGCAGCCACAATCCACGGTTTGTTATTTAACTCTTTTAAGT
>DAIRVL010000041.1:12077-17650 GCA_036802845.1 Pseudomonadales bacterium
CGCCTTTGCCAGGCTATTTCTAACGCCAAAAGGAATATGCACCGAAGGAATATCACCAGCGACCGAACTTAAATGCCGCATCTGGTCATCGAAAAAAATATGGGGTTTCATAATTTCCAAAACCCGGCGTTTATCAACACCCCCCAGAAAAAAGGTTTCATCCGGCATAACTCCCCAGTTACTGAGTGTTGTTATCACACGCTCGTGCGCTGGAGCACTTCTGGCGCTGACAATAGCAATGCGTAATATACGCTTATAAGACGCATCAGCTTTTTCTTTTTTTAATTCCAGCTTTTGAATCAATGACAATTTTCTGAATAAATCACTCAAGGGACCCGGCGTATGCGGCATATCTTTTTTGATAAACTCATGTTGCTGGAATTCGCTGACATTTTCCGAACGCTGATACACAGCCTCTGCCTCATCATCGGCAATAACACCATCAAAATCAAAAGCCACGCGCAGTTCTTTATCGTTTTCATCATCAGTTATATGAGAACTTAACACGGTGCCCGCAGGGAAACCCGCTTGGACAGCTGCTATCACATCATTTTCATTAGCCGACAGAAATAAAGAGATATTAAATACGGGCATATACCGATAAGGCGTTTTGCCACTTAAAAAACCAGCGCGTGATATATCGAGGCCATATTGTTTGATGGAGTTAAATACTCGTTGCCCGGTCGCCGGATCATTTTTTGACAAGAGCACCACTTCGACAGGAAATTTGTCAGGGAATACTTTATTAATCGATAAAAAACGTCTCACAAAAGGAAAGGCCACCCCTTTAGGCAATAAATCCTCTTTGTGCGCTTGCTGATAAACCCGGTACGCCTCCAGACCTTTTTTTTCAAAAACATCGTCTGATTCGTTCAAATCAAATAAAGCGCTTGAAGCTACACCGATAACCAGTTTTCTGTGAATAGGGTAAGCCATTACCTGCGCTCCAAAATCAAGGCAACTTGTTTGATCCGATCACAAGGGATTCTTTTCTTATTCAGAAACGTCAGTTTCAGTTTGAAGATCTTTCGCTTCAGTGTCTTCCATACCAGTTTCGACCGGAGGCTCGTCCATACCATCCTCTGCATTGTTTGAGTACTCTACTGGCCTACTGGAAGTCTCACCCAATGTTTCGGATTCCTGCAGATAGGGATCCAAAATAGGTGCCATGCTTTTGAGCGCCTGCGCGGGTAACGCCGAGGTAAATCGGAAATTCTTTGCTTCACTGCCAGGCACAAACGCTGTCAGCGTACCGAAATGCCGTTCGCCCAAATAAAATACCAATGTTGCCGTACGACTCAGCGCACGTGCTTTGGATTTCTGCCCGCCACTGCCTATGACCAGCCTATTATCACCTGTGCCCGTTTTGCCGCCCATGAGCAAAGGTGTTCCGTCAACATGATGATACGCATCCTGCAAACGCCGTGCGGTGCCTTTATTAACAACGTCGGCCAAAGCCATTTTCAGGGCATGCGCTACATCTGGATGCATAACGACGTTTGCTTCAGCCGGTGGGTAAGCAACTTTAACTTCATAGGGGGTAGATTCTGCAAACACAAGCGACTTGACCCGCCGAATTGGCAGTCGTTCGCCACCATTAAGAATAATTCCCATCAGCTCAGCCAAGGCAGCGGGACGATCGCCTGAGCTACCCAAGGCCGTCGCTAACGAAGGCACTAAGTGGTCAAAGGGGTAACCCAATTGTTGCCATCTGCGATGCAGCTCGGTGAAGGCTTCTACTTCAAGGGTTGTACGTATGCGACTATCTCTGGCATTTTTGGCTTTGGTTCGTAATAACCACACATAAACTGCTTGCCGTTCATCCTTGCTCTCTTCCAAAACGCGCGATAACGACACCTTGTTCTCTTTTTGCATAAAACCCAGCAACCAGAGCTCCAAGGGGTGAACACGCGCCAAATAGCCCTGATCTTGCAAATTAAATTGTTCAGGTCCATAACGCCGATACAAAGTTTGCAGCGTTTTGTCACTTAAAGCTTGATCCTTAATGTGCTCCTTCATGAAAACGGCAAAAGCCGCTTCATCAAGCCCAGGATACAAATAGCGATAAATAACGGCCAGTCGCACAGGCGTTAGTTTTAAGCCAGATAACAGGGTATCAAGCCTTTCCTGGGCTGTTTTATGCTGATACTTGATCCAGAAACGAGACAGCAACAAAGAACCTTCACGATCAATAAAACGTGATAACACTTCCTGGCGACGTGGATCATGGTCGTCTTTTAATACTTTACTGACATCGCTCCATTGCTGCCGGGTGATATAACTGACGATATCGCGCAATATTCGTACAAATGGCAAATTAATGGATTCTTGCAAGGATTCTCGTACCGTAGGCACACGACCGTTATCCTCGCGTTTAAAATTATTAAAAGTATGCACCCCGCCCCCCGTAAAGAAAACCTCGGTGGGGTTCGCGGAATAGGATCTATCCAGAGCGGCTTGTAATAATTCAGGTAAGGTTAGTTGCGGATTCAGTGTCAGCTGCTCGACTGTCCAACGTGTGAGTGGATCGTTAGCCGTACCATCTTTTGCTACGATGTCTGCATCCTTGGCTCGAACACGTTCGTATAACTCGGCGATAATAGACAGGTAGGTAGACAACACTCTCAACTTCGCCGTTGAACCCAGCTCCAGCTTGCTGCCTTCGTTAATATCAAAAGGGACGTCCGTGTTATCGGTTTGCACTCGAACCTGATTACCTTCTGACGTGCGTTCAAACAACGTAAAACTGTACCGTACGTCATTACTTTGCCCCGGCTTCAACAAGTATTCACCGACCAGTCCCAACTCAATCGCCTTTTGTTCATCGCGCAAACTTCGCAGATAGGCAGTCACCTTTTCCTGAATGTCTTTTTGCAAGGTGGTTTGTACGCTTAGATCCATACGATCCAGGTCATACAGCGAGACACCCAACATAGACACCAAACGGTTACGCACTACATTCACACCCTTGTTGGTTACTGCGGGTATAACGGCCGGATGGGTATGAAAGTTTCGGAAAGTGCTTGTTTGTTTTAATGCCGTCCGCATCAATTCCTGACTAATCGCATTATTACGCGCCAGCAAGCGGATATACGAATCACTTGTCTTGGCGAGTTCTTCCCTGTGACTACTCAAGTAATATGAAGGCCGTCGATGTGCGATCATGAGTGAAATGATTTGTCGTAATGCCAATGCGCGCTCTGGAATCAATGTTTCGTCGTCAGTACGCATAGCCAGAAGACGTTTGACGTTTTCAAAATCAGCGCCAAACCACACAAATAATCCATCACCAATGCCATTCACCTCACCAAAACCGGGGGCCGCCGATAAAGGCACTGTATTCAAATAATCCAGCACCAACTGTCGTCGTGCACTTGATGTGTCAGCCCCTTGTTGATAAACACGCACACTGGCGGAAGCGATCTGTCGTAATTTTTCTTCAATTGAACTGGTAATACCATCATCAGAATGGCGATATTTTTCAATTTGAGTCGCCAATGTACTGCCACCCATGGACGGCAAATTCAGATCAATGAGATCACCCAACTTAAATACAGCGGCCTTTATAAAACGACCCCAATCAATCGCCGGATTCACTTTCGCCGCCGCAGAATCGAGCAAATGCCTGTTTTCAATAAATAACAGCGCATCCACCATCAAAGAAGGAATTTCCTCAAAGCTTGCAAAACCACGTCGTGGATACTGAAAACGATACATGTTGTACCGATCACCATCGAGAATACTCAAACCAGCCACAGTTTTCTCGCGGTAAGGAGGGTAAAATCCTGCGTTCACGTAACGTTGTAATTCAGGTGAAAAACGCGCCTGATATTCAGTTTCAAAGCTTTTGTCGTGCAACTTCTTCAGCAGGGTAGGTAAGCGCACGTAACCAAGACGCTCATCAAATGGCCCCTGGACGGGATAACGAACGGTCTCATTGGATCCGGACGAGACTTCAAAGGTCATACGCTGCGCGTAAGGTGGCAGCAATCGTGACTGCAAATACGACGTTTCTGACTCATACCATGCAGCCCAGACAAGCGTCGACAGTATGACAACAACCCATCCCCACACGATCAAGCGCCAAGGAAAACCTGACCTTGGTCTGCCAGGTGGGTTAGCAAAACGATCTGCCTGTGAGACCATCAGTGGTTCATCAGCGTTGCCAAAATGGGCATCAAAATAATCAACACGATCAGTGAGCACCGGAATGTGTGAGTCTATCCTTACATTATGCAAATGCGAGCCCATACAGGACTATACTTCCCTAAAGCGTATTAAGAAGTAAAAAGTGACAAGTTTATTCGAATAAGATTGCATCAATATTGTTTTGACCCAACGCAGTGAGAACAGAAAAAATAAGCCAAAATATTGAAGCATGCTGTCTCTTTAGAAAAATCGTACTAGAATATAATATACTTAAGGTAGTTTCGTTACGATGATCCATCAACCTCATTCGAGAAATTTTTCTGTGAAAACCCGTTTAACTCTTTTTTACTGTTTACTTCTGACATTTTCTTCACTTGACATCCGAGCAGAAGAAACCAGTGTTTGGAAGAGGGATCCTGGAAAGCTTGATCTGGCATCAGTCAATGCACTGGTAATCGATACGAAAACCAATCAAATTCTTTATTCTCGCAATCCGGATGCTGTAGTGCCTATTGCATCGGTAAGCAAGTTAATGACAGCCATGGTCATACTTGATGCGAATCAACCCATGGATGAGATTATTAAGGTCAACATATCTCAAACAAAAGAGTTAAAAAATGTATATTCACGCGTGCGACTCAACAGCGAGCTTCCACGTAAAGAAATGCTGCTGCTGACGCTCATGTCATCGGAAAACAGAGCAGCGTCCACCCTGGCGCATCATTACCCAGGTGGTTACGCAAAATTCATGACTGCCATGAATGCAAAAGCCAGAGCGCTGGGTTTGAACCATACACATTTTGTTGAACCTACCGGACTGTCCTACTCCAACGTTTCTACCCCTCGCGACCTGGCTAAAATGATTCAAGCAGCTGCGCGTTACCCTATGATCAAGCAGCTGAGCACCACACCAAATAAAGATGCACATTTCCACAAACCAAACTATGCGCTGAGTTTTTACAATACGAATCCGCTGGTTCGGCAAAACAAATGGGATATTCATTTAAGCAAAACAGGTTTTAATAATAAAGCAGGTCACTGCTTGGTGATGCTCACTGACATTCAGGATAGAACCGTGGCCATAGTTTTATTGGATTCTTTTGGCAAGCGTACGCATGCAGGCGATGCGGTTCGTGTTAAAAGCTGGCTGGAAACCGGAAGAGGTGGCGTTGTACCAGCCGCTGCCAAGTCTTACGTTATGCGTAAGACGCGAAACACTTAATACATAACATATAACTCATAATTCTCACGTCTCAATAACACATTCAGGTGAAACAATTGCTTCCCCTGAATGTGGCTCTCACGACTACTCATTACAAACCAAGCTATACATCAAAGGTGTATTTTAACCGTGTTCTTTTCTACCTTGAGCCGATAGGTGTTAATTTGCACGGACTCATCCTCAAGACAACGCCCGGTTTGCA
>DAIRVL010000042.1:0-16912 GCA_036802845.1 Pseudomonadales bacterium
TTCAGGTAGGCGGTAATGCCGCAGGCACCTGGAGCAAGAACGAATACATTCTTGCGTGGGAAGACATAGCTATAAACGGTGGTTCGGATAAAGACTATAACGACATGGTGCTGATTGTTGAATCCGTTGAACCCGTAACTGAACCCGGCACTGTTGCTCTGTTAGGTTTGGGTTTAGTGGGTCTTGGTTTGGCTCGTCGCAGAAAGGCTAATTAAAAAAAGCGGAATGAGGATTCACTCTGTTTGCCTGCATTATTAACGATGCAAGTAGTATGAATCCTCACCTTCGCAATAAATACCCTAACGCAAGCCATCACCTCACAAGCAATCCGATCCAATAAAAGACTAAAGCCCCACTAAAGCGTCCATTTTTTTTACACTTCATAAACCATTACTTTTTATAGGATTAAAAATACCTAAGATATCAATGCATTAATAAATTGGCATGCAACATGCTTATGTTTTATGCGCCATCAATCCATTCGGCTTGACACGTGAGTAACAAGCTCTTGGGTTCAAAGTAAACTTGCAAAAAAACTAGAGGAATAAACCATGAATAAATTAAGCCTTGTAGCAGCCGCTGCTCTGGTACTTAGCGCCAACACAGCATTGGCTACTACGATTTTGGCGGGCCCTGAAACTCCCCTGCAAACTATTGTTGATAACATTACACTGGCTCCTGTCTTACACGATTCATCAACCAACGTCTATACCGATCATATTGCTGATGGCGGCGATGCAAACTGGGCAATTTCAGGTTCTGGTGGCAGCGTATCGACCATGATCATCGAATTGGCAGGCAATGCCACTACCAATACATTTGGTATTTACGATTCAAGCAATCCAAGCAAATCTGTTCAGTTATTTAATGGAGCTGCTTCTACAGGCGCCCAAGCAATATTGTCTATTAAACTTGACGGCAGTGTTTGGGTGAACCTGGATGATACAGGTATTGATTTCGCCGGCAACAGTTTTGGTTACTATTTGGGAACAGGCAGCAGCAAGTTTTACTCTGATTCCACGTTAAACGGTGGCAATGACCAAATGGTCGCCTTGCAAGGTAACGGAGTTGATACCATTCAGGTAGGCGGTAATGCCGCAGGCACCTGGAGCAAGAACGAATACATTCTTGCTTGGGAAGACATAGCTATAAACGGTGGTTCGGATCGAGACTATAACGACATGGTACTGATTGTTGAATCAGTTGAACCCGTAACTGAACCAGGCACTGTTGCTCTGTTAGGCTTGGGTTTAGTGGGTCTTGGTTTGGCTCGTCGTAAAAAAGCCAACTAATATTCGCCTTTAACAAAACGGGCGGGTTGTTTTAACTATTAAAACAACCCGCTTTCTTCGTCTCTACTCAAAAACCCCTGGTTATTTTTACTACGCTTCCCCCTCTGCGTTACCTTAATAAACACAATAACTTAAATACGAAACTCCCTGTAATATAGCGTTTCGTTTGTTATCGCTGTAGTATTAAAGCCCGTTCAAGCTGACTCGATCTGGCATGGCTCCCACTCCCACAAGCAACACTCCTCAAAATTGTTTGCCCAAAGAGCAACTCAAACAACTGCAAGACCAAAAAGGCGCGTTATCACGGCGTATTGGTGAGTGCAAAAAAGCGGGGCTATCCTGCGATGACTTGATCGTGGAAATGCAGTTTCTTACCAATGAAATAAAAAAACTCAGCACAAGCTCGATACGTATAAAAAACACGTCTCCCTCATTAGCCGGCGAAAAAGCCAATACATTACCTGCGCACTTCACTCCATACACACAGCCTAAAGAAAAGAGCCCCATCAGCGACCTTGTTATACGGCAGCTCACAAACAGTGATGATAAACACAAATGGAATGCCTTTGTTGAGCAACAAAACACGGCGTGTATTTACCACCGTTATGAATTCAAAAACATTGTAGAGCAAAGCTTTGGCCATAATACCGCCTATTACATGGCGCTCGACCAGGCACACAATGTAGTGGGGATATTACCCACCGTGTTCACCCAAAGCCGCCTGTTTGGTTCTTATATCACGTCACTACCTTATTTTAATTATGGGGGCTGTCTTGCCATTAACGACGAAATCGAAACAGCTCTTGTTAACGCAGCAAGCAAAGATGCTCAGCAACAGCATGCCAACTATTTTGAACTCAGAGAGAGCAAACACAGAGAAGAGTTTGCTTGTCGTAACGACAAAATCAGTATGATTCTTGAATTGCCAGATAACAGTGAAACACTCTGGCAAAATTTAGGCACCAAGGTGCGAGCTCAAATTAAAAAGGGCGAAGAGCACCTGTTTACATTCAAGTTTGGCAAAGAAGAATTGTTGAATGATTTTTACCAGGTATTCAGCACCAATATGCGTGATTTAGGCACACCCGTTTACGCAAAACAATTTTTCCAGACCCTGCTCACGCAGATGCCCCATAACAGTACGCTCGCTCTTCTGTACTATAAAAACAAGCCAGTTTCTGGCGGTTTTTTATTGGGTTTTCGGGATACCTTGGAAATCCCCTGGGCATCAACGCTTAAATCAGCTAATCACTTAAATGCCAACATGGTTTTTTATTGGCAGGTATTGCAATTTGCCATCCAAAAAAAATATACGTTTTTCGATTTTGGCCGTTCGAGCAAAGACGCGCCCACCTACCGGTTTAAAAAACAGTGGGGAAGCAAAGCAGTGCAGCTTTACTGGACCTACCCGGTACTTGCCAACAATGAACTCCCTTCACTCAATCCAAACAGTTCAAAATACCAGTTAGCTATTAGGGTTTGGCAAAAACTGCCGCTAGTTATAAGTAATGCATTAGGTCCTCACCTAGTCAAAAACCTTCCCTAAACTTAATTAACCTGCTCGGCAAATCATCACGGTGAATTAATCCATGTCTAAGACATTCAAAAACAGGGGTCTGCCACTGGCGATTATTCTGGCATTTTTTTATGCCTTCAGTGACACATGGGTTGCACTGTTTAAGATGTGGAGCAACTATGGCCGTGGTTATGATCATGGTTTTTTATTGTTGGCCATTTGCCTCTATCTCGCCCGAAAAATCCATCAAGAAAAACAAGCTCAACTGTTAGGCGATCAGACAAAAGTTTTACCTCTTCTTGCTTTATTTATTTTGTGCCTGACATGGCTGGCGGCGAATCTAATTGGCGTAGCTGTTGCGCAGGAAATGTTGTTACCCATGATAGTGCTGTGCATCATCGCGTCATACGCCGGTTTGCGTCATGCGCTCTTGTTCGCCTTCCCGGTTTTATTCATTTATCTCGCCTTACCCTTCTGGGATGAAGCTACTGTTCCAACCTTGCAAGCTCTGACAATCCATGCCGTGCAATTTTTTATTCGTCTGAGCGGCCTAACGGCACATATTTACAGCAACTATGTGCAAATTCCTTACGGCACCTTTGAAATAGCCGATAGCTGTGCCGGCATGCGCTACATGCTGATTGCGCTGACTTTAACCATTTTGCATGGTTATTTGAGTTACAACACACTTTTTGCCAGAACGCTGTTTATTTTATGGGGTTTGCTTTTATCCCTTCTTGCCAACTGGACCAGGGTTTATCTGATTATTTTGATCGGCTATAAAACACAAATGCAAAGCAGCATCGTCGGCGATCATGAAATGTTCGGCTGGCTGGTTTTTGGCGTAACGCTGGCACCTTTGTTTTTAATGACCCCGTTTTTTGCCCGCTTTGATAAGGCTAAAACAACTACAAACATTGAGCAGCAATCCACTGTTTATCCTGCTGAAAGCAACAGAAAAAAAATATTCGTTGGAATAAGTATTATTTTTATTCTGTTGCTCACCAAAGCGCTGTCGTTTTTACCCGAAATTTATAACAACAACATACAGCTTGAACCCTTCCCCGACTCAGTTGGCGCGTGGCGGAAAAGTGAAATTGCGCCCAACTGGAATCCGGCGTTCAAAAATCCAAGTTCATTTGCCAATACCCTCTACTCGAACGATCAAGATAATATCAGCGTGCACCTGTATTTTTATGCAAGCAATCACGAGGGCGCAGAGCTTGTTTCAAGTGACAATAAAGTTGTCGCACGACCCTGGAAAATAATTGAGCAAAACAATGTTAATCTGGCTGAAAAAGGCCTTGTTATGCGTGTGATTGCAAGCAATAACAAGGAAAAAAAGCTGATTTATTATTGGTACAAAATAAACCACTATCAGGCCATCAGCCCTGTTAAAGTAAAACTCTATCAACTAGTGGGTTATTTCACCGGTTCGCCGTCAGGAAGTTTTATAGCCATCAGCAAAAACTGCGAACAATCAGACGCTGACTGTAAAAGCGCGCAAATAGCTATAGACGATTTTATAACGCAGTTTTCAGCACCCTATAAAGGTATTTAAAACCAGCCCACTGGATACATCGTTGTACAGGGGCGATAAAGCAATATTCAAACCCGGCCAATATCAGGTTTGGTAATACCGGCCAAAACGGTTGTTAATAAAATCATCGTAGTTAACATCTTCTTGTTTGACAAAACCGGTGGTGGGCAGCTTGCCCTCGTAGTTCAAATCCAGAATCGTACATAAAGAAGCGGCGGTGGTAATTTGAATCGAACTCCAGTGTTCATCAAAAAGTGTCAAGTTGTATATTTTTCTGACATCGGCTTCTTGTTCAAACAAACCTTCACGCCAGCCATCGACTTCACAGAACACCAGCACAACATCCTGTTTGGTAATGGGTACGGCTTCTTCAAGAATTTCTTTTAACAAGGCACGACGACGATTGAGTTTTAAACTGCGCGTCAGAAAGGACATTAAATAGCAGTGACCCTGATAGCGCACCGTTTTATAGTCGAGCGAATAGACCTTGCCCTTGAGTGTTTCACACAGGGTTCCCAAACCACCCGATGTGTTAAACGATTCATAATCGATACCATCGAGTGAAAAGCGCTCCAGTCCTTCCAGTGCCTGCACTTTTACCAGCTCACCATCAACAATCGCTTCACAGGGATTGCAATACTCATTAATCAGACCATCGGTTGACCAGGTCAGGTTGTACATCATCATATTGGAGGGATACAAGGGCAGCGCTCCAACGCGCATTTTGACCTTTGAAACGCGTTCAAATTTATGGAACATGCTATGCGCCAAAATACCAATAAAACCGGGTGCAAGTCCGCATTGCGGCATGAAAATCTGTCCTGGTTTACTTTTTTCTGCCAGCTTGCGCACAAACTCCGTCGTGGCGACATCTTCGGTCAAGTCAAAATAACTGATTCCAGCGTGAAGCGCTGCTTCGGCGATGCCGTTATTCAAATGATATGAACAGGCAGATACCACCGCATCATACTGCTTTAACTCACTTGTCAAACTTGCGCTATCTGCCACGTTGATCACTTTGGTCACTACGGAAAACTGCTTACCCAAACGATCCAGTGCGTTTTTATCGATATCCCCCAAGGTGATTTGATAATCCCCACTATGCGCTAAAAGTTTGGCAATGGACGTTCCTATTTTTCCCGCTCCAAGAACAATAACTTTTTTCATACACTGGCACTTCTTTATGCGTTAAGTAGAACCCTACAAGCAAGTTTAGCAGTCCCATGCACGTTCAATAACTTGCGCTGATTAATTGTCAGAAAACACACCGCTCAGCTCCATTAAAGAGGCTGGACGGACAATTCCAATGAGGTTACAGTGGGCCCTTTTATAAGCCCATAAGCTAATGCTATTTACCATTATAAGGAGCAATGAGTGGCCCACTTACCAGTGATCGTAGGCCTCGGAGGAATAAACGCCGCAGGGAGATCCTCATTCCACAACAGCTACAAGTGGCTTGTTGCTGACAAACTAAGCAAAACAGAACGAGAAAATACCGTAGTCGGCCTGGCTTCTTTGATGGGCCTTATTCGCTACGAAAACGGGGCCTATCTGGATAACGATGGCAATAAAATTGCTCCAGACGCCGTCGAAGAGAAATTTGGCGCGTACATTAAACAGAACACCTTTTTACGCAAAATAAATGACGAACACTACAACCCTGACGCCCGCCCTTTTCAGCAACGGGCTCAGCTCAGTCACCCGGGTCAAAGCAGCTGCTTTCAGATTAAAACACGTAATCTTCCCTTTACTATCCCAAGCAACTGGCAAGTTCGCGCCATTGATGACAAAACCAGTGAAGTTATTATTCCGGATGAAATCGACGTTTTATTTCCTGACACGATTACAACCAATGTAACAACAGCCGGACAACTCCCCACGGGCATGAACATTGGCAAGCTGTATCAATCGCGTAACCATCCCCGTGGTCTGCAAATGACCGTTTTTGGTTGCTCCGACGCCTTGCGCTCTGTGGGCATTGAATGGACGACCATTCAGCAGCATGTTCGCCCCGATCAAGTGTCTGTGTACGCCAGCAGTGCCATGGGGCAAATGGATGAAAACGGCGGCAGCGGTTATGTACAAGCGGCCATGCGCGGTAAACGTGCAACCTCCAAACAATTACCGCTCAGTTTGGCCGATATGCCGGCGGATTTTATCAATGCCTATATTCTGGGTAGCACGGGTAGTACCGGTGCCAGTCTGGGTGCCTGTGCTTCCTTTCATTACAACCTGATCAATGCTGTTCGGGACATTCAATCGGGTCGTTCACGCGTTGCCATTGTCGGTGCTGCAGAAGCGCCTGTCACACCGGAAATTATTGAAGGTTATGCGGCCATGGGGGCGCTGGCAACCGATGAGCAAATCAGTGAATTGGATAAATCAACAACGGGGCCGGATAGGCGACGTGCGTGCCGTCCTTTTGGTTATAACTGTGGTTTTACCATGGCCGAATCTGCCCAGTTCTTCGTATTAATGGACGATGCCCTTGCTCTGGAATTAGGTGCGCATATTTATGGCGCAGTGCCCGACATATTTGTGAACGCTGACGGCTTTAAAAAGTCTATTTCGGCGCCGGGTATTGGTAACTATCTGACAATGTGGAAAGCGGCAGCGCTAGGCGAACGTTTACTCGGTCAAACAGCCCTGCACCAGCGTAGTTTTATTCATGCACACGGCACAGGCACGCCGCAAAATCGAGTGACAGAATCTCACGTATTCAATGAGATTGCCAAAGCTTACGGCATCAACAACTGGCTGATCAGCGCCATTAAATGTTATGTCGGACATTCCTTGGCCACCGCCGGAGGCGACCAGCTCACTTATGCCTTGGGCACATGGAAATATGGTTACGTTCCGGGAATTTTTACCCTGAATGAGGTCGCCAATGACGTCCATAAATCCAACCTGCGTTTGGAGCAGTCGCACACGGAAGTAGGTCCCGAGGGCATGGATATGTCCTTCCTTAATTCCAAGGGATTTGGTGGTAACAATGCCACTGCCTTGGTACTGGCCCCTCATGTCGTTAAAAAAATGTTGTTGAAAAAACACGGGGCGGCAGCGCTTCTTCAATACGACAAACGTGCGGTGCAAGTAGAAGAACACGCGGCTCGTTATGAAACCGAAGCGATGCGACACACCGTACGGCCAATTTATCATTTCGACCACAATGTACTGGAAGGAAGCGATCTTGAAATCACCAAAGACGCTATCAAGATTCCTGGTCAAACGCATGACCTCCGTTATGAAAACAAGGATCTGTTTAATGACTTTATCCTTGCCGATGAAGTGAAATAAAAACGACCAAGATCACTCCTTGATTGAAGCGATTTTTACCATCAAGGAGTGATACTCCACGTTTTATCCCTTCCTGCTTCCAAGCAAGCCTCCCGGTTTCCAGGTAAATAACTGATACCACCTGCACAGGCTTAGCGCCAACGTTTACACGCAGAGCAACTTCATACAGTCCTCTCGTTAAAAGCACCTATACTCAAAGAAATTCCGAAGAATTTCTAGCCACTGGCTGCACGCTGGAAGCTAAGTTTGCTGTAGGGAGCACTGAATCATGGATCATGGCGACACATCAAAACGCGGCTCACCGGAGTTACGCGCTCAATTTAATATCCAGTATTACCAATACCTGAACGAAGAAGGAAAACCTCAGACGACCTTACCCCGCTTTACCGAAGACACGGCGCTTCTGTTAAAGCTCTATGATGCCATGGTGATGACCCGTCTTTTGGACAAAAAGTGTATTGCCCTGCAAAGAACCGGAAAAATGGGCACCTATCCTTCTGTTCTGGGTCAGGAGGCTGTTGGCGTAGGTATTGGTTTTGCCATGCGCAGCAATGATGTTTTTGTTCCCTATTACCGCGACATGGCGACACAGATTATCCGTGGTGTGGACATCAAGGATATTTTGCTTTGCTGGGGTGGTGACGAACGTGGCAATAACTTCAAAAATGCACGCGAGGATTTTCCCTGCTGTGTTCCCATTGCCACCCAAATAACCCATGCCGCCGGCGTTGCCAGCGCCATTAAATTACGGCATCAAACACGCGCCGTTGTGACCACGGCCGGAGACGGCGCCACATCACGCGGTGATTTT
The DNA here is from genome assembly GCA_036802845.1 of Pseudomonadales bacterium. GTDB lineage: Bacteria > Pseudomonadota > Gammaproteobacteria > Pseudomonadales > UBA3067 > DAIRVL01. The sequence continues at coordinate 8,457 of DAIRVL010000042.1, forward strand.
GCCGAAACGGTCAATCTTGCGGGCACCTGGCAGTTGCCATTGGTGATTGTCATTAACAATAACCAATGGGCCATCTCTGTACCCATAAACTTGCAAACAGCCGCCAAAACGCTTGCCCAAAAAGGTATCGCGGGTGGCATTCACAGCGAACAGGTCGATGGTTGTGACATCATCGCTGTCTATGATGCTGTTACACAGGCCTTGAAAAGAGCCTACGAAGGCAAAGGGCCTACCTTGATTGAAGCCATCACCTATCGACTCAGCGATCATACCACTGCCGATGATGCCACCCGTTATCGACCACCAGATGCCGTAAAAGATGGCTGGAAAATGGAACCCATCAAACGCTTCCGGAATTTTTTGTATGAACGTCAAATCTGGGACGAAGAACAGGAAAAACAGCTTTATCAGCGCTGTGAGCAAAAAATCAGTCAGGCAGTGGATGACTATCTGAACACGCAAGCCGAAGCACCTGAGGCAATGTTTGACTATCTTTACCAGGAATTACCCGAAAATCTGCATGAACAGCGTCAGCAACTTATCAACAAATCGGGGCACAAACACCATGAATAAACCCGATACACGCGAAATGACCATGGTTGAAGCGGTCAATCTTGCGCTGTCCTGTGAAATGCGGAAAGACGAAAACGTTGTCATTCTGGGTGAAGATGTGGGTACTAACGGCGGCGTATTTCGCGCCACCGATGGCTTAAAAGCTGAATTTGGCTTACGCCGGGTCATGGACACCCCCTTGGCCGAAACACTGATCGCGGGTATCAGTGTGGGTATGGCCTGTCAGGGTTTGCGTCCCGTGGCCGAAATTCAATTTATGGGATTCATGTTTGCTGCACTGGAGCATATTCTTTGTCACGCCGCCCGTATGCGCAATCGCACCCGTGGTCGTTTGACCTGCCCACTGGTGCTCAGAATACCTTACGGTGGTGGCATTCACGCCCCCGAACACCATTCCGAAAGTACCGAAGCGATTTTTGCGCACACGCCTGGATTACGTGTTGTGGTACCGTCATCACCCAAACGCGCTTATGGTTTGCTTCTGGCCGCTATTCGTGACCCGGATCCGGTGATTTTTCTTGAACCGACCCGTATTTATCGCCTCACTAAACAGATCGTTGTAGACGATAGTGAAGCACTACCACTTGATGTCTGTTACACACTGAGGCCCGGTGAAGACATTACCCTGATTAGCTGGGGTGCCATGATCGTTGAAACACTGCAAGCGGCAAAACATCTAGCCGAGCAAGGTATCAGTGCTGAAGTGATTGACGTGACAACAATCAAACCCCTTGATATGGACACGATTCTTTCTTCGGTCAAAAAAACCGGTCGTTGTGTCATTATTCACGAGGCCGCCAAAACCTGTGGTGTCGGCGCTGAAATATCGGCGCAAATTGCTGAAAGAGCATTAATGGATCTGCAAGCACCAATCAAGCGGGTATGCGGATATGACACCATCATGCCCTACTTCAGAAATGAGCACTATTACATGCCTTCGGTGAATGACATCGTTAGCGCAGCCAAAGAAACATTCCATTACAAATAATCCAACTGGTATCGCATATGAAATATTTTAAATTACCCGACCTCGGAGAAGGTTTACAAGAAGCCGAAATCGTCGAATGGCATGTAAAACCTGGCGAACACATCAAAGCGGATCAACTGATGGTTTCGGTTGAAACAGCCAAAGCCATCGTCGAAGTGCCCTCACCGCAAGACGGCATCATTCAAACATTTTTTGGCGGCGTGGGTGACATGATTCACGTCGGCGAACCTTTGGTTGAATTTGCCGGCGAAGAACAAGAAGACAGCGGTACAGTGGTAGGCAAAATGCAAACGCAGGCGGCCAGTCCCGTTAATGACGATTATTTTATTATCGGCGCCAGTGATGGGCACACCCAGGCCAACAAACGCTGCTCTCCTTCCGTGCGAGCGTTGGCAAAACGTATGAACCTTGATCTGGATCTGATAGAAGCCAGTGGTGGACACGGCCTGATCACAGCCGATGATGTTGAGCGTGCGCTCCAGCTGCGCGAAGAAAAAGGCGAACAAATAAAACTACGGGGCGTACGACGCTCCATGGCCAAAAACATGACCAAGGCCAACGAAGAAGTTGTGCAGGTCACCATTTTTGATGATGCCGACTTACAGAATTGGCCCAAAGCCAGCGATCCTACCATGCGACTCATTCGAGCTATTGCAACGGCATGTAAGGTAGAGCCCTATTTAAACGCCTGGTACGATGGCAAAGCCATGGCCTTGCGTCCCTTAAAAACAATTGATCTGGGTATTGCCGTCGATACACCTGATGGTTTGTTTGTGCCGGTATTACGCAACATCGGGAATCGGGACATCAGTGATCTACGAAAAGGATTGGATCGCCTACGGGCAGATGTAAAAGCACGCACCATCCCCCCGTCTGAAATGATCAATCCAGGCATTACGCTTTCGAACTACGGCACCATTGTTGGCAAATATGCCAACCCCATTGTCGTGCCTCCAACGGTGTGCATTATTGGCGCAGGCGCTATCAGGGATTCCGTGGTGGCTGAAAATGGCGCACCGGCAGTTCATAAGATCATGCCGATTTCCTTAAGTTTTGATCATCGCCCCGTCACCGGTGGCGAAGCGGCACGTTTTTTCAAGGCGTTTAAAGAGGATTTGGAGCGGGCTGAGTAACAAACGGGAGAAACAGCCTCTTCACTCCATCGAACACTAAATTGACATTTATCCAACACCCATTGTGCATACACGTTGATATGTCTTGTTATTAAGTGACATTTTTTTGAAATCAATACAAACAGCACTGTGATACTTGAATAAATCGTCACTTGAACAAATACTGAATAAAGTTTTAACAATAATAACAAAACGTAAAACGCGGATGACGATTCCGAACAGTCGCATGAAGGATTAAAAAACCGCGTTATATAACATGGAGAAAAATGCATGAGTATTACCAGTGATAAAAAAATAATCGAAATCCCAGACAATCTCTTGCAGAAAATTTTATACCCGGTTGATGAAAAAGGCGCGCCCAAAGTGCCTGTTGGGCTAGCACTGAGTTTGGCCGCTTTACTTGGCCTTGTGATATTTGCCTATAAATCTTATGCCCATATTTTTTCTTTTACTGTGGGTCTTGATTATTTTGAACCGGAATTTCAAGCCTACTGGATGAGCTGGTTCTGGGCGCAGATAATTTTGATCCCCTTGATTGGTCTGATTGGCGCTCCGCTTATATGGTTTACACGTGATAAAAATGTGCTTGAAAACACCACGCCACAACAAGAACTCAGTCATTACCACCTTATTTTCGCCATCATAGCGGCGGTAAGTTTTTTTGCCGTATGTGCCATGTCACTTTTTGCTGAAGCGGATGCGGCTTGGCATCAAGTCACTATTCGTGACACCGATTTCACCCCCACCCACATTCAATTGTTTTATGGCCTGATTCCCGCCGGCGCCATGGGCATTATTTTGGCCACCATTTGGATCCATACTCGTATGCCCCAATTCATAAACCGGGTATCAATTCCACTGATTATTGTTGCCTCTGCCCCTATTCTGATGATGCCAAATTTAGGCTACAACGAATGGGGCCACACCTTTTTTTACGCCGAAGAATTATTTGCAGCACCTATCCATTACGGTTTTGTACTCATGGGCTGGGGTTTGTTTGGCATTTCAGGCTTCATAATTCAGTGTTTACAACGCGTTCGAATCCTGACAAAACTTGCCTAAACTCCGTGTAAATCACGCGGCTTTTAGATTTTAGGATTATCCCTAAATGTAACCTCGCACTCAGGATTGAGAATCCTTTGTTATACGAGGTTACAATCTTCAGCGCAAAGCTAAGCGGTTTCTAAGCAGGCGGGATGCTGAAATTGTTACTTCTCACTTCAAATAGATTAAATAATTCACACTGTGAATACCAAGTATAATATTCATTTACTATGTTAATTATCTTAAAACCGGTATGATCTCGCCGCTCTGCTAGCCTATAGATTACCTGACAAATCAGGACACTTTTCTTAGGCCTTGCCCTGTTAGCTGACGCAACACATTTTACTCATCGAGGATCAATCATGTCACAATACCTTAAAGATATTGAAGCAGTGTCTTCATTATGCGACGCCCATGGCGACAGCTGGAATGCGATTAACGCTGAATCTGCTGTGCGTATGCGTCTGCAAAACCGTTTTAAAACTGGTTTAGACATCGCTCGCCACACTGCTGCCGTGATGCGCGCAGATATGGCTGCCTATGATGCTGATTCGGCTAATTACACCCAATCTCTTGGTTGCTGGCACGGCTTCATTGGCCAACAAAAACTTATCGCCATCAAAAAACATTTCGGTACGACAAAAAGACGTTATCTTTACCTCTCAGGTTGGATGGTAGCCGCACTGCGTTCTGACTTCGGTCCTCTGCCTGATCAGTCCATGCACGAGAAAACGTCCGTCGCCAATTTAATAGAAGAACTCTATACCTTCTTGAAACAAGCCGATGCCCGTGAACTTCGCCATATTTTCACCGACCTGGACAAAGCGCGCGCAGCCGGTGACAAAGCCAAAGAAGCTGAGCTCATCAGCAAAATTGATAATTTCGAAACACACGTTGTGCCTATTGTTGCAGACATCGACGCAGGTTTTGGTAATGAAGAAGCCACCTACCTGTTGGCCAAAAAAATGATTGAAGCAGGTGCCTGCTGTATCCAAATTGAAAACCAGGTATCTGATGCCAAGCAGTGCGGTCACCAGGACGGTAAAGTTACGGTACCTCACGAAGACTTCCTCAGCAAAATCAATGCAGTTCGTTATGCATTTATGGAACTGGGTATTGAAGATGGCGTTATCGTGGCACGCACAGATTCATTGGGTGCTGGTTTGACCCAGAAAATCCCTGTATCTCATCGCAAGGGCGACCTGGCCTATCAATACAACAGCTTCCTTGAAACCACCCCTGTAGCCAGTGCTGAAGAATTGGGCGACGGTGAAATGGCGCTGAAACTTGATGGCAAATTGCTTAAGCCTGCACGTTTACCCAACGGCCTCTTTCGTTTCAAAGCCGGCTCAGGCGTAGATCGTGTTGTTCTTGACTGTGTAACATCCTTGCGAAATGGAGCTGACCTGCTCTGGATCGAAACCGAAAAACCCAATGTTCAACAAATTGCTGAAATGGTTAACCGTATTCGCGAGCAAGTACCTAATGCCAAACTTGTGTACAACAACTCACCTTCATTTAACTGGACGCTGAGTTTCCGTCAACAAGTCTATGATGCAATGAAAAGTGCCGGCAAAGATGTGTCTGCCTATGATCGCAGCCAGTTGATGAGCGCCAATTATGACAATTCAGAACTTGGACTCGAAGCAGATCATCTGATTCGTAACTTCCAGAAAGATGCTGCACGTGAAGCCGGTATTTTCCATCATCTGATTACGCTGCCTACTTACCACACGGCAGCGCTTTCTACGGATAACCTGGCCAAAGGTTACTTCGGCGAAGAAGGCATGTTGGCGTATGTTTTAGGTGTGCAGCGTCAGGAAATCCGTCAAGGCTTGGCCTGTGTTAAGCACCAGGACATGGCTGGATCCAACATCGGTGATGATCACAAAGAGTACTTCTCGGGTGAGCAAGCACTCAAAGCATCAGGTAAAGACAATACGATGAATCAGTTTGGTTAAACTTTGCCTCTAGCTTATCCAAAAAGGGGTGAAAAATTTCACCCCTTTTTTATTTCACCGTTTTTATTTTACAAGATGAACTATTCAAGAAATATCCGCTTTACTGTCTCAGCACCATCAACATCAATGAGTAACTAGCAGCTGTTATCGCAATAGCCAATCCCATCGCCAAATAAAACCCCAAACCCTGTTTCAAAAAAAATGGCAGCGAAATAAATAACATCAGCGAAGGCAGTACCAACCAGAATATTTGTGTCGCCAGCTCGGATACTTTATTAACATCACGCGTATCAACGAATAACCATACCATGGCCAAAATAGACACCAGCGGCAACGAGGCCAACAAAGCAGCAAACAACGAATTTTTTTTCGATAGCTCGGAAATTGCTACAATCAATGCCGTGGTCAGCGCAATTTTTACAAAGTAATACATGGCACCTACACCTAAAAAAATTTATGCGCCAGACAATACATCATTTTTCTGCCTATCACACCAATCACTGTCACAATAGACATTTATAATAACGGATACATTCCTATGACATGTCACTTACCTGCCGAATGGGCTCCGCAATCAGCCGTCCTTCTGAGCTGGCCTCATCGCGATAGCGACTGGGCCAGTTTGCTTGACCGTGTTGAAAAAACTTATCAAGACATCGTACTGGCCATTATACGTTTTCAAAAAGTTGTTATTGTTTGCAACGATGAGACTTTGGCTCAGCATGTGAAAAGCCTCTTCTGTCAAAATCCACAGGTCGAACGCATTATTCTCTGCGTTGCACCCATAAACGATACCTGGATTCGGGATTACGGCCCGCTCACCGTACTGGATAATAAAGGACAAGCACGCCTGTTTGATTTTCAGTTCAATGGCTGGGGAAACAAATTTGACGCCCGACTGGATAATCAAGTCACAGCGTCCTTACACCGTCAGGGAATATTTGGTACTTGCCCCTTGGAAACCATTCCACTCGTAATGGAAGGCGGCAGTGTCGAAAGTGATGGCAAGGGTGTTCTGCTCACTACGCATCACTGCCTGCTGTCTCCTGAACGTAATCCGCATTTGAACAAAAAAGACATTGAAGCAGAGCTGAAACAACGTTTTGGCAGTCGCCATATTTTGTGGCTGAATCACGGTCAGCTAGAGGGAGACGATACCGATGGTCATATTGATACCTTGGTACGTTTTTGCTCACCAACAAGCTTGTGTTATGTGTCTTGCGATGATGCCACTGACTCGCATTATCCAGAACTCCACAAAATGGAGCAGGAATTACAACAGCTGCGCAATCCCGAGGGCAATCCTTACGAACTCATCGCCCTGCCCTGGCCCAGTGCGAAATATGATACAAGTGGTCGACGTCTGCCCGCCACTTATGCCAATTTTCTGATCATTAACGGAGCTGTTCTGCTTCCGGTCTACGATGATAAAAACGATACGCAAGCAATCGCTGCCCTGCAGCGCTGTTTTCCAATGCGCGAAATTATTGCCATCAACTGTGTACCATTAATAGAGCAATCAGGTAGCCTGCACTGCATTACCATGCAAGTCCCTCAGGGCGTTATTAAATAAGGAGTCTGTCGTGTCGAAAAAGAGTCTAAAGGCCGGCTTTGTCCAGCATACAAACAAAGGCGACCGTGAGCAGAATCTTCACTACATCAGCACTCAAATTGCTGACTTAGCAAAACAAGGAACACAGCTGGTGGTTTTGCAGGAACTGCATAATGGCGCTTATTTTTGCCAGCAAGAAGATATTGCTTATTTCGATTTAGCTGAAAACATTAGCGGGCCTACGTTTGAGTTTCTGTCCCAAACTGCCAAAACCCATCACGTAGTCATCGTCGCTTCTATCTTTGAAAAGCGCGCAGAAGGCATTTACCACAATACCGCTTTGGTGATTGACAATGACGGCACGCTGGCGGGTTATTATCGAAAAATGCATATTCCTGACGACCCGGGTTTTTACGAAAAATTCTACTTTACACCCGGCGATCATGATGTCCCTGGTTTTCAGCCGATTTCAACCCGTGTTGGCAAACTCGGCGTGCTTGTATGCTGGGATCAATGGTATCCGGAAGCGGCACGTTTAATGGCCCTTGCCGGTGCGGAAATTCTGATTTACCCGACAGCCATTGGCTGGAATCCAAACGATGAGATCGCTGAGCAGCAAAGACAACAAATGGCCTGGCAAATTGTGCAACAGGGTCACGCCGTCGCCAACCACCTGCCCGTGATCAGTTGCAATCGTATAGGCTTTGAACCCGATCCGGCGGTGTTATCTAACGACTCGAATCCCAATACCTCTCAGGGGATTCTATTCTGGGGGAAGAGCTTTATTGCCGGCCCACAGGGAAACATACTTCTGCAAGCTGATGCCAACACTGCCAGCAGCCAATGCTGCGAAATCATCCTGCAGCAAAGCGCTGATTTACGGAAAATATGGCCTTTTTTCCGTGATAGACGCATTGATGCCTATAACAAGCTGGTAAAACGTTACATTGATTCACAGGACACGCCATGTTAATACTTCTTCATCCCGATACCACAGCGGACAGCACCGACTATCAGACAGTGTTTGCCTATTTAAATACGTTAACGGGTGTCGAGATTCGTCTTCACACCGTTCAGGGACAACAGCAGGCACTCACCGAGATTTATTTGCTTGGAAAAACCGATGCGCTTTCACAAGAAGACATCGAAGCCCTGCCCGGTGTTGAACGTGTAATACGTATTTCCGAGGAGTATCGTATTCTCGG
>DAIRVL010000043.1:0-16552 GCA_036802845.1 Pseudomonadales bacterium
GACGCACGTCTCGTTGCAGAAGAAAATTGCCAAGGTGTGCATGTGCATCGGGTCTGGACTTCACGTTTTGGTCGTAACAGTTTGCCGGGACGTGCTATGGATTATCTCACCTTTTATTTTAGTGCGGCCGGGTGTTTGTGGCGTATTTTACGCCGTGGTGATGTTGTGGTCGCCAAAACCGATCCGCCGCTGATTTCGGTGATTGCTATGGTGATGGCCAAACTGCGTGGCGCGCAATTAATTAATTGGGTGCAGGATCTTTTTCCGGAAGTGGCTGAAGCACTGGATGTGCGCGTGGTGCACGCGAGTGCACCTTTGTTGCGGAGTTTGCGCAATATATCCTTACGTGCGGCAACGCGAAATGTGGTGCTGGGTGAACGCATGGCGGCACGGCTTTTGACTTTGGGTGTTGCACCGAATGCGGTGACTATTATTCACAACTGGTCCGACGCTGATGTTGTTCATCCGGTTATTCCAAGCGAAAATGTGCTGCGTGACGCATGGTCTCTGCGTGATAAGTTTGTGATCGGTTATTCGGGCAATATGGGTCGGGCGCATGAATTTAAAACCCTGATTGATGCGGCGGAACAATGTCAGGGGGATACGCGCATTGTTTTTCTTTTTATTGGCTCAGGTGCGCAACGCCCCTTGATTGAAAAAATGGTAGCAAATCGCGGATTAACTAACGTTTTATTTAAGCCGTATCAGCCGCGCGAACAGCTGGCTTTGAGTTTGAGTGTGCCCGATGTGCATGTGATCTCATTAATGCCCGAACTGGAAGGTTTAATCGTGCCCAGCAAGTTCTACGGCATAGCGGCGGCAGGCCGCCCAACACTTTTTATTGGTGATACCGACGGTGAAATAGCGCGGATTTTACACGCGTCTCATTGTGGTGTTGCGGCATCGATTGGTGATGTTGCGGCGGTCACCCGGGCGATTAATCGCTGGGCGTATGATCAGCCGGAGCTTGCCGAAGCGCAGGGAAAAAATGCCCGTCATTTATTTGAACAGCAGTTTACGCAATCTTGTGCGTTTTCGGCCTGGCGTCAGGTGCTGAGCCAGCAACTGGGTATGGCACTGCTGTGGCTAATGTTGTGCATACCATCATTGACGCTGGTTGCGCCTGTGGCTGGAACCCATCAAGAGGCAAAGCAATTCAAGGTGTTTGACGTCCCCTGTGCCGCATAAACTATATGGAATAGAGCTGATCGAGGTTCGTGCCGTGCGCAAGCCCGTGGTCATTGATATAGAGCACTGGCCACTGGAGGGGAATGAGGCGCAGATGCGTGTGAATCTGGCCAAAATTACCATGCACCATGGTGGGAAGTAACACGCAAATTTATGCGCACTCTCTCTTCACATCCTGAAGCAATGGTGCTGCCAGATCAAAAATATTGAACGTCTAACAGAGGAGTTATCATGGCACATCTTCGGGTTGAAAATTACGGATGGACTGTAAACCAGAGCGCTCCATCAAATGCCTACCTTGAGCCAGCTGTGGTCAATGCGTGCCGTAAACTGGGGGTGAGCAGCGTGCTCGACCTGGGCTGCGGCAAGGGTGATATTGCAAAGGCGCTTGCCGGCTCTGGCTTTAATGTGATGGGTTGTGACGCCGATGCCGAGGGCGTGCGTATTGCTGCGAAGTCATGTCCGCAAATACAGTTCAGCCATCTTGGTGTTTATGAGGATCCGGAGGCACTGGGGCGACGCGATTTCGATGCGGTGGTCTCTACTGAAGTGATAGAACATCTCTATACTCCGCGTGCCCTGCCACGCTTTGCTAATCAGGTGCTCAAGGAGGGAGGCTGGCTCATTATCACCACCCCTTACCATGGTTATCTCAAGAACCTTGCCCTCGCTGTGACCGGCCACTGGGATCAGCATTTGTCACCGTTATGGGATGGTGGCCACATCAAATTCTTCTCGCGTCCGATGCTGACACGCTTGCTTGAAGAGGAGGGATTCGAGGTACAGGAGTTCCAGGGGATTGGCCGTCTTCCCTATCTTTGGAAAAGCATGTTGCTGGTTGCAAGAAAGGTGCGGCCTGCCTCCTCCTGATAGGCTGTTATTAATATCCCAGGCGAGCGGCGGTGTGTAATACCAGCGTCATAAACACAGCTCATGATGATGGCCACTTTAATGGATACTCGCATTTTTTAGTTGGCCGTAATGAAATCCACATTTTCTCCCGCTCAAGCCGTTATCTGGAAAGAATCACCTGTTGTTTTTGCTGCGCTGTTTTTGGCTATTGCGCTTACGATTCTGCTGTTTCAGGAGGGCTTGTCTCTCATGATTCATGCGTGGAACGAGCAGGAAGAATACAGCCACGGTTATCTTATTCCCTTTATAACGCTGTTTTTGATCTGGCAAAAAAAAGATGTGTTGCAAACCATGCCATTTTCCGGCGCATGGGCGGGAAGTGTCTTAACACTTGGCGGTATGCTGTTTTTTTTGTTAGGGCAATTTGGCGCGTCCTATTCCCTCATTCAATACGCATTTGTGGTGGCTCTGTTCGGACTGGCGTTGGCATTTACCGGCTGGTCTGCTTTTAAAGTAATATTTGTCCCGCTGCTGTTTCTGGCTTTTATGGTGCCCTTGCCCGGATTTATTAATCAGGGTATCTCCAATGAATTGCAATTGCTTTCGTCACAATTGGGTGTGGCGGTGGTGAGGCTCTGGGGTATCTCTGTATATCTCGAAGGCAATGTAATTGATCTTGGTACCTATAAACTTGAAGTGGCAGAAGCGTGTAACGGTCTGCGTTATCTCTTTCCGCTGATGACCTTTGGTTTAATTGCCGCGTATTTTTTCAAAGTGGCCTTGTGGAAACGTGTGGTGTTATTTGCCTCGACGATTCCCATCACAATTATCATTAACAGTGCCCGCATTGGTTTGATTGGCGTGACGGTGGAGTACTGGGGACCGTCGATGGCTGAAGGGCTGCTTCATGATTTCGAAGGCTGGGCCATGTTCATGCTCTGCACCGGCGTGCTGGCGTTAGAAATGTGGTTGCTGACGAATATTTGCGGTGATCAAAGGCATTTGCGTCAGGTGTTTGGTTTGACTTTTCCGCTGCCAGCCCCCGCGCGAATGGGCGTTAAATACCGTGCTATCCCTGCGCCTTTTTATGTTGCTGTCGCTTTGGTACTGGTGGTGATAGGACTCTCTAACGTGTCGCCTGAACGGAAGGAAATTATTCCACAGCGCCAACTGTTTGCATTTTTTCCGATGATGCTTTCAGAGTGGAGCGGCACGCCGAAACGTCTTGATGCGGTGTACGTAGACGCCTTGAATTTTGATGATTACCTGATGGCGGATTATCAGAATGCGCTGGGTTCGACTGTGCATCTGTATGCCGGTTATTACGCTACTCAGCGTGCCGATAAAGTGCCTCATTCGCCACGTGCCTGTCTTCCCGGTGGTGGCTGGAAAATCAGTGATATCAGCACGCAGGTATTACCCGGTATGTCTGTATCTGGTCAGGCCATGCAGGTTAATCGCGCCTTGATCGAGAGGGGCGATGAAAAATTACTGGTGTATTACTGGTTCCAGCAGCGTGGTCGCATCATCACCAATGAATATGCAGTGAAAGGCTATTTATTGTGGGACGCCCTTCGCAGCCAGCGCAGTGATGGCGCCTTGGTGCGGCTGATTACACCGTTATCACCCCGGCAAAGTGTTGCTGATGCAGATGCTGCGCTGACCCGTTTTACAGCGACGCTGCTGCCCGAGTTGCCGCGTTATATTCCAAACATTCCAAATAACTAAATTGGTCCGTCTCTCATGGTGCAACTGCTGAGTTTTGTACTTGCAATGTTTATTACCATGGCTTTGATTCCGCCTTTGATGCGCGGCGCACAAGGCTTGCGGCTGGTTGATATTCCTGATAGCCGTAAAACCCATGTCGGCGCTATTCCGCGTATTGGTGGTATTGCCATGGCGGTGGGTGCCTTGGTGCCGATGATTGCGTGGTTGCCGCTCGATAGAGAGCTAACGGGTGTCTTGCTTGGCTTGGGCGTAATTCTGTTTTTTGGTGCCTGGGACGACCGTGTTGATCTTGATTATCGAATAAAGTTTCTGGGACAGGGCGTAGCCATTGCCACTATTGTTTTATACGGCGGAGTGCATATTTCGTATCTGCCGTTTTTCGGGCTCGACGAATTGCCCTTCTGGGCGAGTGTGATGCTGACCATGTTTGTGTTACTGGCCGTCACCAATGCGATTAATCTTAGCGATGGTCTTGACGGGCTGGCTGCGGGGATCACACTTTTGGGCCTTGGTTTGATAGTTTTCCTTGCCTATGTGGTGCAAATGGCGGCGGTGAGTCTGGTTGGATTGGCCGTGATGGGAAGCATCCTGGGTTTTTTGCGATTTAATGCTCATCCGGCGCGCATCTTTATGGGTGACGGTGGCAGTCAGTTTTTGGGGCTGACGGTGGGGGTGTTGGCCTTGATGCTGACGCAGGGACGTCGCGCTGACTTCAGCCCCTTATTGCCGTTGTTATTGCTGGGTCTGCCCTTGCTGGATACGACACTGGTCATGGTAATACGTCTCTGGGAAGGTCGCTCACCCTTTAGTCCTGATCGTAACCATATTCATCACCGTTTGCTGGCCTTGGGTTTGAATCACTATGAAGTCGTGTTTGTTATTTATTTATTGCAGGCCCTTTTGACGATATTGGCCTTTTTGCTGCGCTATGCCGATGATGCCAGCGTATTGCTGGTTTATGGCCTTTTTTGTGCTGCCTTGGTCACGGTGTTGCCACTGGCGCAACGAGCTCATTGGCATGCCCCACGCTTTTTCAAGCGGCAGGAAGCGTGGGTCAGGCATTTTGAGCGTGATGGTCTGCTGGCGCGTATTGCACATGCTTATGTCTTGGTGGTGCTGCCCCTTTTTATGGTGGCCGCTGCACTCTTGTCTTCCGGCATATCCTTAGATATCGCCTTGTTGAGTTTGCTCCTTGTGTCACTGCTGTTGTTTGAGCAATGGCGTAATCGGCAACCCGGTATTTCATGGGTGGAACGGGGTGTTATTTATACGGGCACCGCCGTGTTGTTTTATCTGGCTGATTTTGGTAATGAGCCGCTGTCGTTGCATCCGTTCTTTTTTGCTTCGTTGCTTGTTGCCGTGATGCTGGGTTTCAGGTATTCGAAAGACAGAGGCTTTGCGGCCAATCCTTCGGATTTTCTGATTGTTTTTCTGGTGGTCGCTCTGCCGACCTTGCCACAGCTGCAGCAGCTGGGCCTTTTCTGGACCAATTACATCCCGAAACTGGTGGTGCTCTATTACGGCATTGAAATGATTCTGCCACGACGACCAGAGCATGTGCGGTTCCTGGCAGGCATGACACTTGGAATAATTCTGATTCGAGGTGTTTTGTAACAGAAATGTAAAGTGAGCACGTTACAGTGTTGTTACTTAAGCCATGTGCCACTGAAGGAATTCGTTATATGTTTTCACCTTATGTTCTTGGTCGTATCTCTTTTGTTGTTCTTGAAAGAGCAGGTGTTCTTAGCGTAATAGCTGTTCTTGGTACAACGCTGATGCTGGCGGCCTGTGATGGTACTGAAGGGCGTAAAGTCGAGTTCATGGAGCGTGGCAACCAGTTTTACGCGCAGGAAAATTATGAAAAAGCGCGACTTGAATTCCGTAATGTGTTGCAGATAGAACCAAAGAATCCGGCCGCCCTGTATAAACTCGCGCAACTGGACGAAATCGCACAAAACTGGGGCGCTGCTTTTGCGAACTATCAGCGTGTTATTGATGCCGATGGGACGAATGTGATGGCGCGTGTGCGTATGGGACGCCTCGCCTTGCTTTCAGATCAGGTCGATAAAGCACTGGAATTGGCCGAGGAATCACTTGCCAAAGAACCGGGCAATGTTGATGCCATTACACTCAAGGCGGGCGTACTGGCCAAACAACAGAAACATGCAGAGGCAATGGTGCTTGCACGTCAGGCGCTGGAAAAAAGTCCTGGACATATTGATGCCACGATTTTGCTTGCAGGTCTGGAGCAGTTACAAGGGCATGTCGATGAAGCCTTGGTATTGCTGAAACAAGGAGTTGCCAGTGACCCGAAGCATATCGGCATCAAATATGTGATGGCGGAGCTTCTTGCGCAGAGAGGTGATATTGCGCAAGGCGCACAGGTTCTGCGCGAGGTGCTTGCGCTCAAGCCGGCTGATTTATCGCATCGTCTACGTTTGGTCGCCTATTTGGAAGCGGGTAAAGATTTTCCGCAAGCCGAGTCAGTGCTGCGCGAAGCACTTCCTGACGATGATGAGCGTGCGAGTCTGCGTCTGGCACTGGTTAATTTTATTTATATGCACGGTTCGCCTGAACAGGCGACAGCACAGTTGCAGGAATTCATCAGCAAAGATCCAGAAGCCCATAGTCTTCAGTTTGCTTTTGCCGCTGAGCGTGAGCGTACAGAACACACGAAAGAGGCGATTGAGACCTATAGGAATTTGATCAAAACGGCAGAGGAAACGCCTGATGGTCTGACCGCCCGTTCACGACTGGCACGATTGCTGGCAATCGAAGGCAATACGGCCGAAGCTGAACAACTGTTGGCTGAAGTGCTAAAGAAAAACAGCAATGACAGTGAAGCGCTGATGACGCATGCCGGATTGGCGCTGACCAAACATGATCCCGCTACAGCGGTGGTTGATTTGCGTAACGTACTGCGTGATCAACCTAAAAATGGGCAGGCATTAAAGCTCTTGGCGCAGGCGCATAAGTTAAACAACGAGCAGGGCTTGGCCGAGGAAACATTGCAAAAGGCGGTGATGCTGATGCCAAAAGATGCCTCAGTCAAACTGGCCTTGGCTGAATTATTTATCGAGCAGCGTAAGTTTGATGCCGCGCGCACGCAGGTGACCGAAGTGCTGGCGCTGGATGCAACGCATTTGCAGGCCTTGGAAACCCTGTTCAAATTGCAAATGTTGCAGAAGGAGTGGCCAGAAGCGCAGGCAACGGTAGCAACATTACTTAAAACCCATCCCCAGCTGCCACAGGGTGATTACTACAAGGGTATGGTGCTGGCGGCACAGGACAAGCGTGCCGAAGCAATCGAAGCCTATCGTAAGGCGTTGGATAAGGCGCCGGATGCGGTTGAGCCATTGACCGCTATCGTTAAAATATACCTCGCACAACGACAGACAAAAGAGGCAATTGCTGTTCTGGATGATGCGATAAAACGCTCGCCGCAAAATGTTGTTGCACAGAATCTGCGTGGCGAGTTGTTGCTGCTCGAAGGTCATGCCGCAGAAGCTGAGACAATCTTTGCAAACATCATCGAACAGCATGCCAATATTCCTTCCGTTTACCGTAATCTCGGTTCTGCGCGTCTGGCACGTAAGGATATTGCCGGGGCACAAACAGCCTATGAGTCGGGTCTCAAACAGATGCCGGATAATGAAATGCTGCTTTACTCCATGGCGGCACTGGATGAGCGTCAGGGGCAGCATGAGCGCGCCATCAGCCATTATGAAAACTTCATAAAACGCAAACCCAACTCTGATATGGCGAAAAATAATCTTGCCATGCTGCTCGTCAGTCATCGCAGCGACCAGGAGAGTCTCAACAAGGCGCGTGATCTGGTGATGACGCTGGCCAGTAGTGATGATCCTGTGTATCTCGATACCGTGGGCTGGGTTCATTATCGGCGCGGCGAGGTTGATCAGGCGCTCGTGACACTGGATCGTGCGTTGAAGAAAGTCCCCTCGGCGCCACAGATCAACTATCACCTCGGCATGGTCTATTACACCAAGGGTGATAATGCTGCCGCTTTGCGCCATCTCGAAGAGGCACTGGCCGCCAAGACCGAGTTCCAAGGTATTAATGAGGCACGTGCCACTTTGAATAAACTGAAAAACAGTTGAGAGCAGAAGCGATGAAACGTGCGTTGATTACCGGTATTACCGGGCAGGATGGGGCTTACTTGGCGGAATTTTTGCTCAAGAAAGGTTACGAAGTGCATGGTATCAAGCGTCGCAGTTCGTCGTTTAATACTGCTCGCATTGATCACATCTATCAGGATCCACATGAGCGCGGTCGGCGCCTGATCCTTCATTACGGTGATATGACCGATTCGACCAACCTGATCCGCATTGTGCAACAGGTGCAGCCGGATGAAATCTACAACCTGGCGGCTCAGAGCCATGTGGCGGTCTCTTTCGAATCACCTGAATACACCGCCAACGCCGATGGCATTGGTGTGCTGCGTCTGCTGGAAGCGATCCGCATTCTGGGTCTGGAAAAGAAAACACGTTTTTATCAGGCCTCCACATCGGAGCTTTATGGCCTGGTGCAGGAGACACCGCAACGTGAAACTACGCCTTTTTATCCACGCTCACCCTATGCGGCAGCAAAACTCTACGGCTACTGGATTACGGTTAATTATCGCGAGGCCTACGGCATGTATGCCTGCAATGGCATACTTTTTAATCACGAGAGCCCGATCCGTGGTGAGACCTTTGTTACGCGCAAAATCACGCGTGCTTTGGCACGCATCGCGCTGGGACTTCAGCCCTTGTTTTATCTTGGCAACATGGACTCAAAGCGCGACTGGGGACACGCCCGCGACTATATCGAGATGCAATGGTTGATGCTGCAACAGGAAGCTGCACACGATTACGTCATTGCAACAGGTGTGCAGTATAGCGTGCGTAATTTTGTGGAGCAGGCCGCGCTTCATCTTGGTATCACCCTCGCTTGGCATGGGGAAGGTGTTAACGAGGTGGGACTTGTTGAGACAGTGACGCGTGAGGTGCCGCTGATGAGCGAACTTGGCACTGCGCTGCGAGGTCCCGGTGTTAAGGCCGGTGATGTAATCGTGCGCGTTGATCCGCGCTACTTCCGTCCCACCGAGGTCGAAAGTCTGCTGGGCGATGCTGAAAAAGCTCGTAAAGAGCTAGGCTGGACCCCGCAGACCAGTTTTGCTGAGCTGGTGGCGGAAATGGTCAGTGAAGATTTGAAGAGTGCTGCGCGTGACCACCTTGTGACGCAACATGGATTCAATGCGTATAGTTATCATGAATAGTTAATCAGTCACAGGACGGTCATATGTCGAACACCATAGATGCAAATTCCAGGATTTACGTCGCCGGTCATCGTGGTCTGGTGGGCTCGGCCATAGTCAGGCACTTGCAGGCCGAAGGACTGGATAAGCTGATTCTACGCACACACAGTGAGCTTGACCTCAAGGATCAAGCAGCGGTTCGTGACTTTTTTGCGCAGGAAAAACCCGAGTATGTTTTTGTTGCTGCGGCCAAGGTCGGTGGTATTCTGGCCAACAGTCTGCGGCCCGCCGATTTTATTTTCGACAATCTCCAGATCCAGAATAATCTTATCGATTGCGCGTGGCGTAGTGGTGTGAAAAAACTGCTGTTTCTCGGTTCGTCATGTATTTATCCGCGTAATGCAGCGCAACCTATCAAGGAGGAGTATCTGTTGAGTGGTTCGCTGGAAGAGAGTAATCAATGGTATGCCATCGCCAAGATCGCTGGCATAAAAATGTGTCAGGCCTATCGCCGTCAGTACGGTTTTAACGCTATTTCAGCCATGCCGACCAATCTCTATGGCCCAGGCGATAACTTCGATCTGAATACCTCGCATGTGTTACCTGCGCTGATCCGTAAATTCCATGAGGCGACTGCTTATTCTAAACCTGAGGTAGAAGTGTGGGGTACAGGCACGCCTCGGCGAGAGTTTCTTCATGTCGATGATTTGGCCGATGCGTCTGTCTATCTCATGCGTTACTACGATGAAGAACAGCATATCAATGTCGGTGTGGGTGACGATATCTCCATCCGCGAGCTGGCAGAGCTGATTCAGGACATTACGGGTTATCAGGGTAAAATTGTCTGGGATAAAACCAGGCCTGACGGCACACCACGTAAAGTAATGGATGTCAGTCGTATGCATGCGCTTGGATGGCAGGCACATATTTCGTTGAATGAAGGAGTGCGCGATACTTGGAAGTGGTATCGGGAGCAATATGGTCTTGCGGGTGAAGGGGTTCATCAATAGCCGGTTTTTAGCAAAAACACGGATTAATGATTGCTTTTGGCTCATTTACACAAAATAGTTATGTGGAGGTGAGTAAAGTTAACCCGTTGAATTTTTTGCCAGTCTAGAATTAAGGTGTTTGAATTAGAGGCTAATTGCTTGTGCAGGAGCTAGCTATTGGCGACAAAAATGGATATGCTCTGAACCCAGAACTGTTGGGAAGTGTTGTAATCTATCCGCTTGGATGCTTGTAAGTTAAAGTACACATCACAGTAATAAAAATATCCTGTTCATAAACAGGGTCCAACCTCTAAATAAATTATAATTCGGAGACTGATATGGCTATAACCGCAAATAGCTCTGTGGGTTCAGCGGCTTCCCCCTCGATTCTTGAAAAATTTCTTTATCCAAAAGATGCAGAAGGTTTGCCAAAAGCGCCTTTGTTGTTATCTTCAATTATCATCGTTATTGCTGCTTTGGGTTTAGGCGTATATCGTTGGTATATGGAATCTACTGCATTTACCGTAGGTCTGGATTATTTTGAACCAGCGTTCGCTACTTACTGGATGAGTATGCTTTATGCCCAGGGAATTATCATTCCTCTTTTGGGTGCGATTGGTCTTCCTCTTTTGTGGTTCACGCGTCCAACGAGTGAACAAGTTCAAGCCATGACGCCTGCTAACGAGTTAAGCCGTTATGTTCTTATCTTTACGATATTGGCTACGTCAAGCATTTTAGTGACTTGTGTATTGGGTGTATGGGTTGAGGCAGATGCTGCCTGGCATCAAGTGACTGTTCGTGATACCGATTTTACTCCTACCCATATCCAGTTGTTCTATGGCGTTATTCCTTTGGCCGCTGTAGGGATTGTTTTGGGTCTTGTTTGGTTGCATACCCGTATGCCAGATTTCCAAAATAGAGTTTCAATACCTTTGTTTATTGTGGCTGCTGCACCATTGTTGATTATGCCTAACTTGGGTTACAACGAGTGGGGTCATACCTTCTTTTACGCTGAAGAGTTATTTGCTGCACCAGTTCATTATGGTTTTGTGGTTTTAGGTTGGGGTCTGTTTGCCATTGGTGGATTTCTAAATCAAAGCATTCAGCGTGTTATGGTTTTAACAAAATTAGTAGCCAAAAAGTAACGAGTAATTAATTTAAAAAAGGCCGCAGTAATGCGGCCTTTTTTTTGGTCTTAAATTGGGCAGCACTATCATTTTATGTGATGAGTGGCCATAAAATGCCATTTTTGTCTGTGAACAGTAGTTTTATCTGGTTCATCTGCTTTTATAATTTATGTGAGCTTTTATAAAAAGCAGATAATAAGAAAATTGTTCATATTTGACTCTTGCATTACGATTTTCATGAGAAAAAATCATAATAATATTCTCGGGAGAATTCTGTTATGGCCGTTATAACAACCAAAGTAAGGTCTGATGGTGCTGAAAATTCATTTCTTTTCAAACTACTTTTTCCTAAAGATGTAGAAGGAATCCCGAAACCACCGCTGTTGTTATCATTCTCTATAGTCTTGATTGGTACGGTCGTGTTAGGTTTTTATCGCTGGTACATGGAGGCAACTTCATTCACGTTGGGACTGGATTATTTCGAACCAGCTTTTGAAATTTATTGGATGAGTTGGTTTTATGGACAAATTACCTTAACCGGTATTTTGTTGATAGGGGGCCTGCCTTTAGTCTGGTTTACGCGTCCGCGTAGAGAAGAAGTCTTGGCCATGAGTGCTTCAAATGAACTGAGTCGTTATGTGTTAATTTTCACTGTAGCGTCAATGGCCAGTCTTTTGGCCATCTGCGTTCTGGGTATTTGGGTAGAGGCAGATGCTGCTTGGCATCAAGTGACTATTCGCGATACGGATTTTACGCCCACCCATATACAATTATTTTATGGTCTTATCCCTTTGGGGGCAGTGGGAGGTGTTTTAGGTGTGCTGTGGTTGCATACACGTATGCCAGATTATATCGGTCGAGTATCCATACCACTTATGATGATTGGGGCGGCACCACTTTTGATCATGCCTAATCTTGGTTACAACGAATGGGGCCATACGTTTTTTTATGCAGAAGAGTTGTTCGCAGCCCCTGTGCATTATGGTTTTGTCGTTTTAGGTTGGGGTTTGTTTGCAATTACTGGATTTATTTTGGAATGCCTCAATAGAATTTTGATATTGACCAAGCTGGAAAAGGCGAAAAAATTGGTGTTGTAAGGGCTTGCTTACGTGACAATAGACGCCACTTTTATTGTCGGCAATAAGCTGGTTAAATTCGTTCAATAAGGTAAGCATTATTTTCTTTGTTTTTGTTGTTTTCATAATATGTTGATAGTAATTAATAAATTAATTTCTTAATTATGCCGTATGTTTTAATGCGTCTATTGTTTGTTTTTTTATGTAAGCAAGTTGCACCAATATGTATTTTTTATGCTCTACTATAAGGCAGAGCTATTGGAATGATTGTCCTTAGCAAAAAAATCTCACTAAGAAAATAAAATATAAGGAGATAGGTATGGCCGTTATTTTAGATAAATCAGTGAGTGCGAGCGGTAGCGCTGATCGCACTTTGATGCAGAAGTTGGTTTTCCCAGTGGATATGGATGGTATTCCAAAGCCACCCCTAATCTTATCGATAGCTATCATGGTCGTTGCGATTATCGGTCTTGGTTTTTACCGTTGGTATATGGAATCTACAGCATTTACAGTGGGTTTGGATTATTTCGAACCGGCTTTTGCAACTTATTGGATGACTTTATTATATGCTCAAGGTGCTCTTTTTGTACTAGTTGGCTCGGTAGGTCTTCCTTGGATATGGTTTACTCGTCCGTCAAGAGAACAAGTTTTTGCTATGTCGCCCAAGGATGAATTGGGTAAATATATTCTTATTTTCACAGTGATGGGCGTATCCAGTATCCTGGTGCCCTGTGTTTTGGGTTTGTGGGTAGAGGCTGATGCAGCGTGGCATCAGATTACAATACGCGATACGGATTTCACACCTACGCATATTCAGTTGTTTTATGGTGTGATTCCTTTGGCAGCTGTAGGCTTGGTGTTGGGACTTGTGTGGATGCATACGCGTATGCCTAATTATATAGGTAGAGTTTCGATTCCTCTTTTTATTGTCGCGGCTGCTCCATTGTTGATTATGCCCAATTTGGGCTACAACGAATGGGGTCATACTTTCTTCTATGCTGAAGAGCTATTCGCTGCTCCTGTGCATTACGGCTTTGTTGTTTTAGGCTGGGGTTTGTTTGCAATTGGCGGTTTCTTCCTTGAGTGTATTAATAGAATTCTGGTGCTGACAAAGACGGTTAAACAAGAGAAGCTTGTTTAATTTTCAAAACGGAATATGTGAAATAAAAAGGGCCGCTTTGCGGCCCTTTTTATTTGGCAAATACTCGTATCGAAGTTCAGACGAGAATGGTATTTTGCGGATGGATTTTTGTTCCCTTAATCCTGTGAATGAATTGAGTAGGTTTGACAAATACGCATGACTGAAAATGCTTTAATTAAAAAACTTGCAACGCAAGCCTCCGGCGTGACTTTTTATGAAGTAATGGACGTGGTGCGGGAAAATTATATTTATTCGCCGGTACACTTTTCTAACGGGATGGGTGATGGTGCCGTTCAAAATCCTGCGGGGTGTAATGAAGGGGCTTGCAGGATTTTTGCTTGGGCCAAGCGTCAACAGTTGAGCGAAAGCCAGACCTTGCACTGTTTCGGTGATTATTATCGGATTGATGTGCTGTCGAATCCCGATGGCGGTGATCATGCCAATATCCGCAGTTTTATGAAAACCGGTTGGGCTGGTATTCATTTTTCTGCAGATCCTCTCGAAAAACGATAAAAGGGGTGAGCAAACGGTTAGGCAAGTGCATAGACACTAAGGGTTTTACGCGTTGGGGGTTTTATTCGCCGGTAAAATTGGGTTCTCTTTTTTGGAAAAAAGCCTGAATCCCTTCGATGGCATCTTTACTGGCTCCGAGTTTAATTACTTCGTTGAGCTCTGCTTCTAGCCCTTTGGCTAATCCTTCTTTTTCTCCTTGGTACATGGCTCGCATGATGGCTGATACGGCTAAGGGCGGGCGTTTGGCGAGAGCATGGGCATAATCGAACACTGTTTGCTGAAACTCTTCGGTACTGAAAACATAGTCAACCAACCCTATCTTAAAAGCCTCTTGAGCAGAAATCTTTTGACTGAAACACATCATTTCTAACGCTTTGGCTTTGCCGATCAATTGCGGTAATCGTTGCGTCCCGCCCCATACAGGTAAAACGCCGAGATTACTTTCAGGTAAACCAATCACGGCCTTGGGGCTATCAATCATCATGCGTATATGGCAGCTCATTGCAATTTCACAACCGCCACCCAGAGCATACCCGTTAATTGCGGCGATAATGGGTTTTGGAAAGGCTTCTAATTGATTGCATAGGTCTTGGGCGTATTGATGAACCTGGCCACTTTTGGCCGCCTCGCTCAAATCAAAGCCGGCTGAAAAACCTTTGTCGCCTTGCCCTGTTAAAATAATAACGCGGGTATTTTTGTCGTCTTTCAGGGAGGCCAGTTTGTTTGATAGGGCCTCAAAAGAAGCCATTGTCATGGTGTTGGCGGGTGGACGGTTGAATGTCAGTGTGGTGACGTAACCCTCGTGGTGACATAGCAGTGGCATAAGTCTCTTCCTGAGATATAAACAGTTTGATTTCAGCGCTTAGTTTATGTTTTATGTGTTTTGGTAGAAAGATGCGTCAGGCATTTTAGAGTTGAAAATTTTCTGCGTTGGATTGCGGTTTTAGATGACACCATTGCATATAACCTATGCTATGTTTGTCTGACGTTTGCCCATTTCATGTGAGATGCTTATGACCAAGACTTTACCCTTCCAGCCTGTTTTGTCCTGCCAGCCGCTAGTCGTGCCATTTTTTGATGAGGGCACGTACACATTTACCTATGTCGTCAGGGATCCGCAGTCCAATGCCTGTGCGATTATTGATTCTGTCATGGAATTTGATTATTCAGCAGGCGAAACGCGTTACCAGGGCGCGGATCGTATTATTCGTTATGTCCAAGAACATCAGCTGCAATTGCAATGGATATTAGAAACACACGTACATGCTGACCATCTATCAGCGGCTCCTTACATTCAAGAGCGCTTGGGTGGAAAGTTGGCCATAGGTAAAAATATTGTTCAGGTGCAGGAAGTATTTGGCCGGATCTTTAATGAAAGCGATGACTTCAAACGTGACGGATCGCAATTTGATCAGCTTCTGGGTGATGGTGATCAAATGAGTATTGGAGGTATGACTGTTTATGCGTTGCACACGCCTGGTCACACACCTGCATGCATGAGTTTTGTTATTGGTGATGCGGTGTTTGTTGGTGATACGCTTTTTATGCCTGATTCAGGCACTGCCAGGGCTGACTTTCCCGAGGGTGATGCGCATCAGCTCTATCAATCTATTCAGCGTCTTTTCTTGTTGCCGGATCAAATGCGCGTGTTTATGTGCCATGACTATGGCGAAGGACGTTCAGCGCAAAATGAAAGCACTATTGCCGATGAGCGAAAGAGTAATATTCATATCAATTCAACCGTAACTGAAGAAGCCTTTGTCGCGATGCGTAAAGCACGCGATGCCACGCTTGCCGTGCCACGCCTGATTTTCCCGTCATTGCAAGTTAATATGCGTGCTGGGCATCTGCCCGAGCCGGAAAATAACGGTCGCGTGTATTTTAAACTGCCTATTAATTTATGGTCCCACTGATTCGATACGTAAAAACCATTGTCCTGATTTTTATTTTTGATGGGCAACAAAACAGACAGGAGTGTATGCGTGGATAAAATCAACTTAAGCCCACAGTTATCGGTATCAGGGCAAATCACCGCGTCAGACATCAGTGATTTGGCTGAACAAGGCATAAAAACTATTTTCTGTAATCGTCCCGATGGTGAGGGTGCTGACCAACCGGGTTATCAATCACTTGCTGAGGTGGCTCAGCAAAAGGGTTTGCAGTTTCACTATCTGCCGGTAGTTTCCGGAAAAATTACCGATCAAGAGGTGGCGCAATTTGCTGCCTTATATGCCGAAGTACCTCAGCCTATTCATGCCTACTGCCGTAGCGGAATGCGATCAACCATTCTGTGGGCGCTGTCTCAGGTGCAAATCGGTTCTGCCGAGCCAAAGGCGGTGTTTGCTGTCGCAAAAAAAGCCGGTTTTGACCTCACGGCTCTCAGTGGTCGTTTGGTAACAGTTCAGTCTGCCGCTCAAAGGGACACGTTAAAGAAGAAAAGCTGGGATGTATTGATTGTAGGTGGTGGGGCGGCGGGTATTGCCGTGGCCGCCAGTTTGCTTGCGCGTCAGAGTGGGCTTTCGCTGGCCATCATTGAACCCTCCGAGGTGCATTATTACCAACCCGGATGGACCTTGGTGGGTGCGGGTGTATTTGAGCCTCAAGAAACAAAACGAACAACCGCGTCGTTGATTCCTGCCGGTGTGACATGGATTAAAGCGGCTGTTGCCGCATTTGAACCC
>DAIRVL010000044.1:0-16538 GCA_036802845.1 Pseudomonadales bacterium
CCAGCACCTACCATCAACACATCAAAGTGTTCTGTTGACATTCCTTCTCTCCTTGAATGACCCAAGTGTGTCAGTAAGTCGCCTAGGCGCTGACGGTTTTTTTATTTTTGCCTATGGAAAGGAGTTCACCTTTTTCATAAATTTTTTGTACTTCGGCGATCAGGTTGTAGTCCTGCACATTCCACGGGTGAAAGTCGCGACGGTAAAACTGCACGTAATGACGCCAGGGTTTGGTAAACAGACCATTTTTTCCAAACAGGAAAGGTAAGCCATTGCGCCAGGTTTTCCAGTTAAACAACACACCATCTTTATACAACAAAGGTGTCATTCGAATCGGCAGAATCAGCAACAAGCCCAAGGTTGCGCCTATCATTGCAACAACGCGTGGCCAATAACGGCCATCAATGCTCATATAAACATCGTAGGCAACGGCTTTGTGTTCAATCTCTTCAGCCGCATGCCATTTAAACAGCGGCGCAAAATCCTCATGCGCCGGGTCGGCAAATAGCTCCGGCTCACTCAAGGCTTGATGTGCAAGTAAGGCAGTAAAATGCTCAAGAGCAAGAGTGTTGACCAATGAGGTGAGTGGATATTTCCTATTGGCCCATTTGCCCAAGGCGTCAATCAGCTTGTTTTCTCTTTCCAGACTGGTGTATCCCTGCCGGGTCAGAACATCCAGATGATCTTGGTGGCAACGGGAATGATGGCCTTCCTGCGAAGAAAAATCGGTTATTTCCTGCTGCAGTTTTGGGTCAGTAATTTGCCCGCGATAATGAATCACACTTCGAACAAAAAATTCCTCTCCTGGTGGAAAGGTGGTAAAAAAGGCATTAAAGAAGTGGGTTTTAAAGGGATCATTATCAAACCAGAACTTGGGTGATTGATCCGTAATGTTAAAGGTCACATCACGTGGGGTGATTTTGTGTGCACTTGGGGGTGCGTTTGGACTCATGACAGCGCTCATAGTGTTCTCCGTTCATTATTGTTCTTGATTCCTGCTTTCGGCGCATAACTAGCTTAGCGTATGAACAGTATTTGCGAAAAAAAAGTTTTTCACCATATCAATTCAACCCATGGGGGGCGTGCGCTAACAATTTTGGCAAAATGCGCAGGTCTTGATGTCTGAATAGTTAAGGTGTTTCTAATGCCGTGCGTGCAAAAGAGCACGGCAGACCAGCCTTGAAAAGTAGTTATTTTTAATCAATTTCGATAGCCTGTAGAGGCCTTTCAAAAGCTATACAGCTGCGCTGCTAGTCGTTATAGTGGCCGTCTTATTCGCTGACAGATATATGCGCGTGCTGAAATTTTAATAAAAACACTTGGCAGCCTGCTAAAAGATAATTCATAAGTTGAAATCAACAATAACAAGAGGAGATTGACAATGGATTTTAACGACAGCCCCAAAGAAGTTGCTTTTCGTGCCGAGGTAAAAAACTGGTTAAGTCAACATGCCAAACCTCGCGCGTCCGACAGTCAGTCGGCCTTTGGTCTTTTTTCCGAAAATGAATCCACTGAAATGATTGCCGAGGCAAAAGCCTGGCAGCACAAAAAAGCAGAAGCTGGATGGGCAGGTATCACGTGGCCGGTAGCTTATGGCGGTCGTGGTGGTTCTTTAATGGAAAACATCATTTTCAGTCAGGAAGAAGCGAACTATGTCACCCCGCCCAATATCTTTTTGATCGGCGTGGGTTTGACCGGCCCGACACTCATGATGCATGGCAGTGAAGAACAAAAAAAACGCCATTTGCCGACCATTATGAATGGCGACGCCATCTGGTGTCAGTTGTTCAGTGAGCCAGGCGCGGGGTCCGACTTGGGCGGTTTGCGCACCAAAGCAGTTAAACAGGGCGATGAGTGGGTCATCAATGGACAAAAAGTATGGACCTCCGGCGCCCACTATGCCGATTGGGGCATTCTGGTCACACGCAGTGATTTTGATGCGCAAAAACACAAGGGTCTAACCTATTTTATTGTTGACATGAAAACACCCGGCATTGAAATTCGACCCATAAAACAGATCACGGGTGGCGCTAACTTTAACGAAGTTTTCCTGACTGATGTACGTATTCCCGACAGCAATCGCGTTGATAGAGAAGGAAACGGCTGGGCGGTGGCACTAACGACGCTGATGAACGAGCGTATGTCCATTGGCGGCGTCATGGGCATGGAGCCGCACACGATGTTCAATGAGTTGAATCATCTGGCGTCTAACACCTATGTTGATGGAATTCTGGCCAAGGATCACCCCGTCGTACGGCAACGTATCGCTTATTTCTATGCCAACGTTAAAGCCATGGAACTGACGGTTTTCCGCACGCTGTCGGCCCTCTCTCAGGGAGGCATGCCCGGCTCAGAAAGCTCCATTGTTAAACTGGCGATGGGTTTGCTGATTCAGGAAATGGCCGCATTTGCCATGGAACTTCAGGGTGGTTTGGGCATTGAGTATGGCGCAGGTGCTTCCTTTAATGGCGGCAGTTGGCAGGAAATGTATTTGGGTATTCCTGCCGCCCGAATTGCCGGAGGCACGGACGAAGTGCAGCGTAATATCATCGGTGAGCGGGTCTTGGGCTTGCCAACGGAAGCTCGGGTTGATAAGGGCATTCCCTTTAAAGACATTCCCGCCAACGGTTAATGTTCAATCCACTATTTACTTACTTTTTAACGTTACATAGGAAATAAAAAATGACTGTCTCTGTATCACCTTCCGCGTTGGCCTTGTTAGCTTACGCAAGCTGGACCCTGGCCTTGATTGTTTTCATCGTGCTTTATCGAGGTTCATTTATCATGACCAAAAAGCGTCAGGCGAATGAGTTTTCGCCTGACGGGTCGGACGTGTCGGCATTTTCACACCGCTTATGCCGGGCCCATGCCAACTGTCTGGAAAACCTGCCCATTTTTGCCGCGTTTATTCTCTTTGCCATTGTGACACGACAAACAGAGGTGACCAACTCGCTGGCCCTGGTTTTGGTGTTTGCCCGAATGGGTCAAAGTATTGTTCATTTGATTAGTGCCAGCGCGCAAGCAGTGATGTTGCGGGGCACGCTGTTTTCAATCCAGCTGGGTATACTGATATGGTGGGCCTGTCAGTTCTTTCTGTAAGTTATTCTTGTCGCAATAGTCAGGCTTAGAATAAAAAGGCTTCAGATCGGCTGTTCTGAAGCCTTTTTTTATGGCCGGATCTTGGTGTTTGTTTAACAACGGAATCTGCTTTTGTATTTATGTCCGGAAAATTATTGATCGTTTATCACAGTCAAAGCGGCCACACCGAAAAAATGGCACACGCCGTTAAGCAGGGTGCAGGTGAGGTGGAGGATGTGGAGCTGCGCTATTTGCGCGCTTCAGTCGCCGGATTGGATGATTTGTTGTGGTGTGATGGTCTGATTATTGGTACACCGGAAAATTTTGGTTATATGTCCGGTGCCGTGAAAGATTTCCTTGATCGCACGTATTATCCTGCGCAGAACCAAATCCACGGCAAACCCTATGCGCTTTTCGTGAGTTGTGAAAATGATGGCTCGGGCGCGATAACAAGTATTCAGCGCATAGCGCGGGGTTATCCCTTAAAACAGGTTTTGGAACCCTTCATCTGCAAAGGTGAAGTCACGCCTGCTGCGCTTAATATCTGCCGGGAGATGGGCATGACGCTGGCAGCAGGTATTTCACTGGCAATCTACTAAGAACCTGTTCACGACTTAGCTGAAGGGCGCAACGCGGCGTTGGAAAAGCAATCAAAATGCGCATGTACTACGTGTACACTCCGCTTTTTCGCCCGCTTCTGCCTTGTGCAGTATCCCTTGATCAAGATCGTGAACAGGATCTAAGACTGAAACCTTACTCATTTGTTTTGGCTCTGGCGTCGTGCCAGCCGGCTTCCCAACTGGCCTGATGAGCATCATCGTCGTAAGGACACTGGCGAATGCTTTTCCCCGCCTTGCCTGACTTATAGCCGTCACTGTAAGCGCCATCCAGATCGCTATTCCATTTCATTGTTTTCTGCCCCTGTATGGCACTGGCCAGACTTAAGCTGTCGAGCGTGTCATTGGGGTTGGCTCCTGTAGCGAATGCTTTGTCTTTGATGCCAAAGAATTCCTTGATGTCATGGATGATGTAGTAAATGGCAGGAATCAGAATCAAGCTGATGACTGTTGCAAACATAACACCAAAACCCAGAGAAACAGCCATGGGAATCATGAATTGTGCTTGCAGGCTACGTTCGAGCATAAGGGGCGTAATGCCGCCAAAAGTGGTGATGGATGTCAGCATGATAGGTCTGAAACGTGCGGCACCCGCTTCGCGGATGGCGATTCCCAAGGGGACACCCGCAATACGGCTGCGGTTAATATAATCAACCAGCACCAGCGAATCATTAACAACCACCCCGCTGACGGCGACAATACCCACCAGTGACCAGATGGTGATTTCCAGACCTGCCACAAGATGGCCACCCAAGGCGCCTATCAGCCCAAAGGGGATGGCAACCATAACCATCAAGGGTTGGGAGTAAGACCTGAACAGCGAGGCCATCAGCATATACATGGCGAACATGGCCAGTGTAAAGGAGGTGAGCAGGTAGCGGATTGCTTCCTGTTTGTTTTTTTGCGAGCCGCTTAATCCCCACGTTACGCCGGTGTGCGTCGACTTTAATTCGTTTAACAAGTCTTTTTTAAGTGCATCCATTACTTTGGCGTCGGTCGTAATTGATTCATCAACCCGAGCCTGTACTTGGATAATGCGCTTGCGATCACTGCGCTGAATTTCAGTTGGGCCGGTGCCGTAATCAATGTCAGCGACTGTGAGCAGCGGGGTGGTATTGTTTTCCGGCATATTGGTCGTGCCAGTCAGACTGGGCATCATTGGAATGTTGGGTAAACGTATGCTCATGTTCTCAAGTGTCCACAGCGAGTTACGCTCCTCGGCAGGCAAACGTACAACCACTTTTACTTCATCCTCGCCGCGTTGGACTGTTTGTACTGTAGTGCCGTGAAAGGCCTGGCGTACCTGGTTGGCCAGATCCGTGGCGTTTAAACCTAAATCGCGGCCGGCTGGTTTGAGCGTCAGATTGAGTTCTTGATTACCTTTCTGGTACGAGTCATGAATTTCATAAACGCCGGGGTAGGCCGCCAGTGCTTTTTTCAGGTCATCGGCCGCCAGTTTCAGCATTGATAGATCTTGTGAGTACAACTTGATGTCTACGTTAGGGCCGGGATTGTTCAGGGTGTGCTTGATTTCCAGACTGACAATATCGGGTATGGAGCCTATTTTCTCACGCCATTGTTGGGCTACCACTTCACCTGACAGGGTGCGGGTTTCGGACGGAGCCAGTTCAATGACAACCTGTCCTTTGTTGTCCCCTCCTTTGCCGACGAGAGCAAAAATATTGTTAACCTGTGGGGTGCCGGTTTTTTGTAACAACTCTTCGCCTACGCGTTGAGCAGCCTGTTCTACCCGGGTCACCGCGGCATTGGTAATGTGCGCTTGCGTATTGCTGGCGAATTCAATGTCAGCAATGGCTAAATCGCCTTCAATTTCAGAGAAAAAACGGATGTTGATCCAGCCGCCCAGGATGATGGCCATGGCCAGTACAAATAAAACGCCAAACGCGGCCACGCAGGCATAACGCCAACGTAAGGAGTAGTCCAGAAAAGGCCGGAAACGATGCTGAATGAAATTTTCCATGCCGTCTGAGAAAATCGTTATAAAACGATTTAACAGATTATTGGGCGGGGTTATTGAGGTAGTGCCCGACAGGTGGGCCGGTAAAATAAGGAAGGCTTCCATCACGGAAAAAACCAAAGTACATATCACGATAATAGGAATAAATTGAATGAGTTTACCTTCAGGACCGGGCAGGAAGATGAGTGGTGCAAATGCAATGAGCGTAGTAAACAATGCATAAAGCACCGGCACGGCTACTTCTTGGGTGCCTTTGATAGCACCCTCGGTCCCCATAATCCCGCGTTGGTTGTAGCTATGAATGTTTTCGGCAATGATAATTGCATCGTCCACCACCATGCCGGTGACCAGCAAAAAGGCAAAGGTTGTGATCATGTTAATCGAGCCATCAAAATAGGGCATAACCCAGAAGGTGGCAAAAAATGCCACCGGAATGCCCATCGTTACCCAAAACGCCAGTTTGAAGCGCAAGAACAGCAGTAGCATGATGAAAATCAAGGCAAAACCACTAAAGGCGTTACTAAGAAGCAAGTCGATTCGACTGCGGAAGTACTTTGAGCTGTCATCCCATACATGCAGGCTGATACCTTCGGGGATGTAACGTTCCGGATTTTTAATATAGGCATTCAGAATGTCGGAAATTTCCAGGATATTCTGTTTGCCCACTCTGAAAATGCGTAACGACACGGCCGGTTGACCATTGAAGCGACTTTGCGTGTTGGCGGCTTTTAAACCGTCGGTAATGGTGGCGACATCACCCAGCAGCAGACGTCCGCCTTCGGGGTCAGAACGTAGAACAATTTGGGCATATTCCTCCGCTGTACTGGCCTTGCCTTCAATGCCCAGAGATATAAAACCGCTATCACTTTCGAGTTGTCCGCCTGGTGAGCTAAGCGAAGAAGATTGTATGGCTAGAACAACCTCAGAAAAACTCATGTCATAACGCTGCAAGGCGCCTTCGGATAATTCAATGGAAATTTCATCAGGATGCACATCAGCAATTTCGACTTGGCTGATTTCGGGTTTTTCCAGAAGATCCTGCCGGATTTGTTCGGCCAGATTTTTTAAGGAACGCTCATCGGCGGGTCCTGAAATGACCAGTTTACTGACCAGATTGCGGATGGCCACTTCTTGTATGATGGGTTTGAGCACATCCTTGGGAAAGTTACCAATGCCATCAATACGGTTTTTTATTTTTTCCATGACTTCTTTGATGTTGTAGTCATAGTCAATTTTCACCCGAACCAGGCCCAGATTCTCGGCGGCGGTACTTTCTATATCTTTAACACCTTCCAGATCAAAAATAGCTGATTCGACCCGTGTTAGCACGGCCCGCTCAACTTCGGTTGGAGAGGCGCCGGGGTAAGGAATGGTAATAACAACCATTTCAAGGGACACATCGGGCACAATTTCTTTGCGTATATTGGGCAGTGCCAATAAGCCCGCAATAATGGTCAGGGTCATCAACAAGTTGGCGGCAACGTGGTTTTCAGCAAACCAGGCAATTATCCTATTCATGCAGCGAGCCTCTATTGTTCAGGAAGGGGTTGAGGGGCTTCGGCTTCTTGAAGATCCGTAGCATGCGCTGCTTTTTCTTTTTCTTCGACAGGGAGGGTGTTGATTTTTTCCTCGACTTTTTTAACGCGAATAATATTTTCGGGTGTGGTGCTTATGGCTGTGTTGGCGGGCGTTGCAACCAGTTCAGCCTGTTGCGAATCCGATAAAAGAACGCGCATGCCTTCAACCACAATATCCATAGGGGTCAGAACGATAAAATCATTTTCTGTGAGCCCTGACTTTATATAGATATTGTTTTTTCCGCGGTACAGTACGTCTACTTTTTTGATATGCAAACGTTGGTTTTTATCAACCGTAAGCACCTGATGGGTGTTTCTGAGTGCTTCGCGAGGAATACTGAAAATATTATCAAAGTGAGCGCCTTCAATTTCTGCTTCAACAAAACGGCCGGCAGTCAGAGGTGGGCGACCAGGTTGTGCTGGATCATTGCTGAAGGGTTCATCAATGTGTGCAATCAGATACATCAAACGATTGCGCGTATTAACGCCACCGGTGGTGCCGACAACACTTCCCAACCAATAATACGTTTTATCTCCATAGCTGGATTGTAAGCGCACCTGAGGATTCAGTGATTTGTCCTCATTGGTTTGATAGGGCACGTTGATCAGTTGTAATTGGGTATCGGACACTGGAAGATAAATTTCTGCGCGGTTTGTGGCAAAAATCCTGCCCAGTTGCACCCCGGGCCCAATATATTGGCCGGCACCCACGGCTTTTTCCAGCACACGCCCGGAGAATGGTGCGCGAATTTCGGTTTTTTCCAGCATGATCTGAACCCGCTCGCGATCTGCTTTTGCAGCCTCAAGTTGTGTTTCAGCTTCAGAAATGCGCGCCTGCCCAATTTTGGATTTATCCAGCGCATTAATACGTATATCCGCTTTAACCGCCGCAAGGTTTAGTTCGGCTTTAGAAACTATTGAGTTGACTTTAGACAATTCAAGTCGGTAGTTCACCGGGTCAATACGCAACAAGGTTTCGCCCGTTTTAAATGTGCCGCCATTTGCAAAATTGGGTGCAATCCACAGAACTTTACCTTGCACCTCAGAGGTAAGAATAATCTCGGTGCTTGGTTTGACTGTGCCACGGCTGTACAGGGGTATGTTGATCGATTGCGCGTTAACTTTGGTGACTGTAACAACAGGAAGTTTGGGTTGTACTGCCTGTTTTTGGACTTGGGGTTTGAAAAAAACTAACAAAGATGAAAGCAGAAGGCCGCCGCCAATAAGAATAACAGGCGCTATCACCTTTACTTTGTTTTTTCTTAAAAGTTGTTTAATTTCCATAATATATTAACCAATTGATGCAAGTGATGTTGAGAGAATATTTGAAAACATAGCCGATGATTCGTGTATAAAAAAATGATCACCTGCAAGGCAGTGCAGTGTGGGTGAGTAGGTGGTGTACCGAGCCCATTCTTGCAGTTGACTGGGTGTGACAGACGGATCATCTTTGCCGGCAAAAAGCTCGAAGGGCACAGGTAATACCGGTTTTTGGCTTGTAGAACTTTGTTGTCGCCACTCGTACACGAGGCGAAAGTCAGCGCGCAAAGTGGGTTCGATCAACTCAAGCAGTTCGCTGTTAGTCAACACAGCCTCGGGTGTGCCGTTGATCGTTTTAATTTCTTGCCAGAATTCTTCGGTGGGTAGCTCATGAAGCGCCTTATCTCGTCCCTTCACATGAGGAGCGCTGCACGCGGATAGCATCAATCGTTGCGGTAAAGCTTGTTGGGAATGATACAGCGCGCAGCAGACTTCATACGCAATAAGAGCGCCCATGCTGTGACCAAAAAAAACAAAGGGTTTATCCAGAAAAGGCTGTATGGCTTGTGTCAAATTGTCGACCACAGACCTGAGATTGGATAGACAAGGCTCATTAAAACGCGTTGCTCTACCTGGTAACTGCACTGAGAAAACATCCACGTCACCGGTAATTTGTCGTGACAAAGGAAAATAGCTCGCAGCGCTTCCCCCGGCAAAAGGGAAACAAAACAGGCGAACCCTGACGGCATCATCCTTTTTTTTAGCGCAATTTAAGAACCAGGGAGACTCGACTCCCTTCGTTAACATAATTTACTGGTTCCGTCTGATTGTTGGTGTCAAATTAAGGCGTCTGTTAATAGTAGGAGAGATTCTGTTTTGGCCGTTAAAGAGGTTTTGTACTTTTTTGTTGCACCTCATAGCCGCTACTAGGGTTTATGTCGCCAAAACAAGGTCTGTATTACATCGGAATGAACATAAAGTGGCAAGTAATTTGGCTGGATTATAAAAATAAAACCGTACCCGAGATGCCATACCCAAGGATAAGCCTATGCGGTGTTCCTGATGCCAGAAAATGGTATTGTTTGATGGAATGAATGTTTTTAGTACGGAGATTCAGTATTGCAGTGATAACAGAAGAAGGTGTCATGTGTATTAAGAGGACTGTAACAGCGTCGATGGCCTGTTTGGTAAACACACCACCGACGCTGTTGTTTCAATTGACAACTTTCATGATTTCTTCGGAGAGTTGGCTCGTGACGCCATTCGTATCAATCGTAACGCCAGCAAAGTAGTAGTTTTTACCAGGCTTCAGATCGTCAATGACCAGTTCTGTTGGCGCTGTGCCGGTTTCGTCTGCGGTCAGCGTGATAGCACTCGCGCCAGCATAGGGCACATCCTGGCTTTCACGATAATAGATCACATATTGCATGATTTCGTTAACAGACAGCGGGCTGCCATCTTCGCGCTCGCTTGGGGCTTGCCAGCTTAAAGAGATGGAGCCACTTTGTTGAATAAATACAGCGGTGAGCGTGATGTTTTCATTCATGGTAACCAAACACTCGGCGTTTTCATTGTTGCAGCTATATTCCCAGTGATCAAAGGCGTAATTAGGCTCTGCAGTCGCCATCAGTGTCATGCTGGTGCCTTGTTCAAAGGAGTAGGTGCATGCCGAGCCTGCTGTGCAGTTGACATTATTGGCGAGGTTGATGACGGAGCCGCCTCCTTCGACGTTAATGGCGAGCGAGTAAGTGCTGCTGTTAGGTTCGGCGTCCATTGGGACGCTTGTTTCTGTGGCTTCTGGCACGCAACCAATCAGCACAAAAGCTAAAAATAATGATGCCAGGATTTTTAGGTGGCCAACGTTGATTCTCATAACTACTGCCTCACGCGGGTTAAGTAATGCGTACATTGGTATCGTTATGTTTGAGGCTAGGTGGCAAATCAGGGCTGAAGTGAGATCGGGTCGGCAAAAAATGCGCGTATAAAAATCGCTTATTCGAGTTGCGATGCTGTGCACAGTTCGGCTGTGCGTTAAGTCGCTATTTTAGATTTCTCGCGACTCTACGTGATGGAGCCGCTACTATTTAAAAAAGGCAGGTTTGGATAGAATTGATAGCGGCTAAATAAAGTTGGCTTGGGTCAAAAATAGGCGAGTTGGCAGCGGTCATCAGGAATCGCTGATACGTAGTCGAGGTTGTAGCAATGCTTCATGTTGAACGTTCGGTTTTGCTTAATTACAGTGCAGAAGAAGTATTTAGAATTGTTAATGATATTGCGTCTTACCCTTTGTTCGTCCCTAATTGTGTGCACAGTGAAGTGCATGAAAGCTCAGAAAGTGAAATGCTGGCGAGTCTTTCTTTTAAAGCCTTGGGCATGACGCAGGTCTTGACTACCCGTAATATAATCAGCCCGGGACGACGGATAGATATGACTTTCGTTGATGGGCCTTTTTCGAATTTGACGGGTCTATGGGAGTTTATTGCGCTGGACGAGGGTGCATGCAAGGCGGTTTGTGTTTTGAGTTTTACCCCCAAGAGCCATTATGCACGTTTTGCCGCAAAGCCCGCTTTAAATAAGGCCGCCAATTCGGCGCTGGATAGTTTTAACAAAAGGATTACAAAGGTGTATGGAAAACGCTGAGTCGCACCGTATTAAGGTGGAAGTGGCCTATGCGAAGCCTGACAAGCAGCTGATTGTGTCACTTGATGTGGATGAAGGCTGCACCTTGGGAGAGGCGGTGTTGTTATCGCGGATTCAGGAAGAATTTCCCGAAATCATTTTAGCCGATGTGAGCATGGGTGTGTTTGGCAAGGTAGAGAAACATCCCGAGAGCAGGGTGTTAAAAGCAGGCGACAGGGTGGAAATTTATCGGCCCCTGATTATTGATCCCAAAGAAACCAGAAAAAAAAGGGCTGGCAAGCTTAAAGACAAACAAAATAAATCGTGAACAGTGAATTATTCAAATTGCTGTATCTGAGCCAGAACACCGTTCTTGAAATATAAGGTTAAGCGTTTGTGCTCTGCCTTACCTTTTCCAGGTTTTAAACTGTAGACATAATCCCAACGATCCGGATGAAAAACATCCTGAATCATGGGCGTGCCCAGCAGGTACTTCACCTGATTCTCGGACATGCCGGTTTTTAATTGTGCAATTTGTGTTTGATCAAACTTGTTGCCTTGTGAAATGTCAATTTTATAAGGCTTGGGAAGCAGACCGCAGCTTGCCAAGAGCACAATAGAAATACTAACAAGAACTATTTTGATTTTACGTAACAAGGTAACATCCCGTCAGAAGTGAGCTAAATTTACGTCCGATATTATCCTATAACACTGAATCTCGCTAAAGGAATTTGCCTCATGCCTGTTTCTAATGACGAATTAAAAAAAGCTGGTTTGAAGGTCACGCTGCCGCGACTGAAAGTATTACAAATTTTGCAAGAGGATCAAAACAGGCATTTGGGCGCAGAGGATGTTTATAAGCTGTTGCTGGAATCAGGTGAAGACGTGGGTTTGGCTACGGTTTACCGTGTTTTGACACAATTTGAAGCAGCTGGCCTGGTAGCCCGACATCATTTCGAAGGTGGGCATTCGGTGTTTGAATTGGCTGAAGAAGATCACCATGATCACATTGTCTGCGTCACCTGTGGCAAGGTTGAAGAGTTTCATGATGAAGTCGTTGAGTCGCGTCAGCGCGATATAGCGGCTGAAATGGGTTACACGCTTAAAGATCACAGCCACTACCTCTATGGTGAATGCAAAAACTGCCAGTTCTCTCGACAATCCTGAATGGATTAGTCTGCAATAATGAGCATGGCCTTGGCATGCTCCAGCGATTCAGGTGATAAGTCCCCACCTCCCAGCATACGGGCAATTTCCGTTATTTTGTTATCGTGGTTCAGAACCAGTACTTCGGTGAATGTGCTGTTGTTCTGACTGGTTTTGTGCACGCTGAAGTGATGGTGTGCCTGGGCGGCGACCTGGGCTTGATGTGTTACGCACAGCACTTGCGCGTTCGCACTTAATTTTCTTAATAAGCGTCCGACAATATGGGCCGTGGCGCCGCCGATACCTACATCAACTTCATCAAAAATGAGTGTAGGCGTGGCGTATTTTTCGGCACAAATGACCTGAATGGCCAGGCTGATACGTGATAATTCGCCGCCTGAGACAATTTTGCCTAAAGGCCTGGCTGGCTGACCTGGATTGGTGATAATTTCGAATTCGACCTGATCGTACCCGTTGGCGCTGGCTTGCATGGGGTCGGTATCGATCCTGATGCTCAGTGAGGCATCAATCATACCAAGTTGGCTGAGGCACTGGTTGATTGCGTTTTGAAGCGGAAGGGCGCTTTGTCTGCGTGCATCACTTAGGGTTTGCGCAAGCGTGTCGTATTCGGCGCGGAGTTGTTTTTCTTGTTCGATCAATGTGTGCAGGCGTTCATCTGTATGGCTTAACTGTTCGAGTTCTTTTTGTAGACCCGCGTGGTGGCTTGTTAACTCGTGGGCAGAGAGACGGTATTTGCGGGCCAGTTGATAACAGAGGCTGATCCGTTCCTCTAAAAATAGCAGGCGATCGGGGTCGCTTTCGAGCTTGGTCAGATACGACTCCAGGTCATGGCTTGCTTCTTCAAGTTGCACCGTGATTGATTCGAGAAAGGTTTGTAATGCCTGTAAGGGTGTATCTGAAACTTTTATCTGGGTTAATTCCCGAATGGCGCCATGTATGAGCTGCTGGGCATTGTGTGTTTCGTTGTCTTGCAGTAACAGCAAAGCGTTATGGCAATTTTGATGGGTTTGATCCACGTTGGCCAGTCTGCGATGCTCTTCTTCGAGTTGCTCCAGCTCGCCTGTTTGCAGGTTCAGTTCGTCCAGTTCTTTAATTTGGTAGTTGAGTAATTCAGTTCGTTCAAGGTTATACCGGGATTCCTCAGTGACACGGTGTAAGGTTTGTGTGCAACATTGCCACTGCTCAAAGCGTTGTTTTAGCGTGTTTAATATCTCGTGGTGAGAAGCAAAGTGATCAAGCAGGTGGCGCTGTGTCTCGCGCTGTAACAATGTTTGATGTTCGTGTTGGCCGTGAATGTTGACAAGTAATTGCCCTAACTGCCTAAGCGACAGCATTGTGGACGGGATGCCGTTGATATAAGCGCGCGATCGTCCTTCGATGTTGATTGTGCGCCGCAAGATGCATTCGCCTTCTTGGTACATATCATGGGCGGTGAGCCATTGTTGGGCGGCGAGGTTCTGCTGGCAATCAAAGGTGGCAATAATGTCCGCTTGTTGCGCGTCTTGACGGATTACGTCCGATTCGGTGCGGGCTCCGAGCGCCAGGGCGAGCGCATCGACCATGATGGATTTCCCGGCGCCTGTTTCGCCAGTGATTACGCTCAGTCCATCGCTGTAATTGATTTCCAGGTGTTTGACGATGGCAAAATCTTTGATTTTAAGCTGGGTTAACATGTGCATCCTTGGCCAACGGGCTTTTTGATCTGGGGATTATTTGCTATTCTCTGGCTGAAATAAATAAAATTTTGGGCGCTCTGTCATGCGCGTTCAGCGGTAATGACATGGATTTTGCATTGTAATGATGAGTGTTACAGAGTTTCCAGAAAGATCGCAGCAGCTGTTAAGGGCGCTGGTGGAGCTTTATATTCGCGATGGACAGCCCGTGGGTTCCAATGCCTTGATTCGCGAATCGTCTTTATCCGTCAGTAGCGCGACGGCGCGTAATATAATGGCTGATTTGGAAGACCGTGGTTATCTGGCGTCCCCTCATGCGTCTTCTGGTCGGGTGCCGACTGATCTGGGGTATCGGGTGTTTGTAGACAGTCTGGCCGCTTACCGTACCTTGCGCCAGGATGAGGTATCACATTTAGTCGCGGGCTTACATCCCGACCAATCCCCATTAACACTTGTGGCGGCGGCATCTACATTGATTGCGGAGACAACCCAGCTTGCCGGAGTTGTGCTGTTGCCACGTCATAATCAGATCAGGTTGCGACGAATAGAGTTTTTGCCGCTGTCCGGTCAGCGAATTCTTGTTGTTATGGTCATTAATGAGCAAGAAGTGCAAAACCGTATTATTCGATGCACCAAAAACTATGATGAGCGGCAACTGGCTCAGGTTGCCAACTACCTCAATAGTCATTTCGCGGGAGAAACGCTTGGTATTATCCGCAACAAACTTTCGCATTTGCTTACTGAATACCGTGATTCTTTGCATGGTTTGGTGCAATCGTCGTTAGAGCTGACTGAGAAAGTGTTTGACAATCTCAAAGCGCCCGAGAGCATTGTTATGGCGGGTGAATCACATTTGCTCGAAATGGCCAAAGAAACCGAAATTGACAAGGTAAAAGCTATTTTTGCCGCGTTGGAAGAAAAAAGCAGTATTCTTGAGCTGTTTGATCAGTGCATTGCCGCCGATGAGGCTCGAATATTTATTGGCGCCGAATCCGGATACAGTGCGTTCTACGATTGCAGTATCGTTGTTGCGCCCTATTCTTGCGCAGACCAGGTGTTGGGTGTGCTGGCTGTTTTGGGTCCAACGCGCATGAATTACCCGCAAGTAGTCCCGATGGTTGATATTACGGCAAAAATTCTCAGTATGGCCTTGAATCAGCCCTCTTGATCCCCATAATGTTCATTCTTTCGCCTGTGGATGCGTCGTGACTTGCGTTTGCAGTGTCTGTTTATGCGTTATGGCTGTTGTGCAGGCAGGGACCGTTTTGTTCACCGGGGCGATCAGACGCCTCATCGATTGTTGGAAAATTTTATATGACAAGTGAAAATCAGATGCATCCTGAACAGAGTGATGTCACGTTAATGAACGAAGAATCGACGGATGCGGAGGGCTGTTGCTCATCGTCGCCGGATGATTGCGTGGCTTTGCAAGCCAAAGTGGCTGAGTTGGAATTGCTACTGAAACAGCAGCAGGACGCGGTGTTGCGGGCTAAAGCTGAAGAATTAAATATCAAACGACGTACTGAAAACGAAATTGCCAATGCGCGAAAATTTGCGCTGGAACGTTTTGTGAGTGATCTGTTGCCGGTCATTGACAGCCTTGAGTTGGGTTTGGGGCTGGATATCAGTGCCCATGAAAATAACGAACAGATCAAAGCCTATCAGGAGGGTTTTGAGCTCACCCTGAAAATGTTTGAAGATGTACTGCTTAGACATCATGTAGAAAAAGTAGAACCCGTGGGCGAGCCTTTTGATCCTTCCTTTCATCAGGCGATGTCCATTCAGGAAAGTCATACCGCCGAGCCTAATGCGGTGCTCGCGGTCATGCAGAAGGGTTATAAGTTAAGTGGTCGATTGGTCAGGCCTGCAATGGTGGTGGTTTCAAAAGCCCCTGCTGCTCAATAAGCCACAAAATTTAACGCTATGCACTTGAAAGCGTCAGCTTTGGCGCAATATCTAGTTCAAACATTAGGGGCGACGTGCTGAAC
This sequence comes from Pseudomonadales bacterium, assembly GCA_036802845.1. Classification (GTDB taxonomy): domain Bacteria; phylum Pseudomonadota; class Gammaproteobacteria; order Pseudomonadales; family UBA3067; genus DAIRVL01. The sequence goes on from DAIRVL010000044.1 coordinate 15,958, forward strand.
AATTCGGGTTTGCTTGGTCGCCATAGAGTCAGTTTAAGTAATTTGGAGAAACATAATGGGTAAAATGATAGGTATTGATTTGGGCACCACCAATTCGTGTGTCGCAATTCTTGAAAGTGATGGTGCGCGTGTTATTGAAAACAGCGAGGGTGATCGCACCACGCCTTCTATTGTGGCCTATACCGATGATAACGAAATCCTGGTGGGCCAGTCTGCAAAACGACAGTCGGTGACTAACCCCGAGAACACCTTGTTTGCAGTAAAGCGATTGATAGGCCGTAAGTTTGCCGATGATATCGTGCAAAAAGATATCAAAATGGTGCCCTACAAAATCACGGCGGCTGACAATGGCGATGCCTGGATTCAGGTAAAAAAAGAACGATTGGCGCCACCGCAGATTTCCGCCCAAATCCTGAAAAAGATGAAAAAAACAGCCGAAGATTTTCTCGGCGAGCCGGTGACTGAAGCAGTTATTACGGTGCCTGCTTATTTTAACGATTCCCAGCGACAGGCAACTAAGGATGCGGGGCGTATTGCCGGTCTTGAAGTAAAACGAATTATCAATGAACCCACAGCTGCGG
>DAIRVL010000045.1:0-5911 GCA_036802845.1 Pseudomonadales bacterium
CTGGTTTTTTGATAACTTTTCATCAATGGTGAGATGACGCGCCTGGTTTTCCAGCATGACGGGGATATCATCCCTCACCGGAAATGCCAAAGCGTCCGCACGACACCATAACTCATCACGCTCTTTCTGGTAATACAGTTCGCCTTTACACACAGGGCAAGCAAGAATGGCTAGCAGTTTCTGATCAATCATGATTGACGTTCCTTTTCTGTATGTGAATGAGAAATTCTGGCCAGTTGATGTTCAATACCCAGCCAAAGTGCTTCGTCAACCTGCGCCTCTACACTTAAGTAATAGGCATTGATTTTATTCAACGTAAAACACTTTACTGCATCCTTTTCCGTCATGATTATTTTTTTTTCATCGTTAAAAGACAAATCAGACGCAGAAAATGCATGATGGTCAGCAAAAGGATGGGGTTGAATTTGATAACCTAAAGCACGCAGGGTGTCAAAAAACCGTTGTGGATTGCCTATTCCCGCAACGGCATGAACAGATTCTCCATGCACCATGGGTTCAGCTTGTTTTTCAGTGTTGTTTAAATCATCAAGCCTGTACAAGGCTCTGGATTGTAATTGCATGGAATACGCGCCCTCTTGAGTTGCACCACCATTCACAACAACATAATCAACTGAATGCAATCGTTTGGCTGGCTCTCTTAGAGGGCCCGCGGGCAGACAGAAACCATTCCCCAAACCACGCTGACCATCAATCACAACAATCTCAATGGCACGAGGCAAACGATAATGTTGTAGCCCATCATCGCTGACAATAACATCACAACCGTGATATCTGAAAAGCGCTTCGGCTGCACGAGCACGATCGGGATCAACCATACAGGGCACCCCTGTTCGACGCTGTATCATCCACGGCTCATCTCCTGACTCCAGCGCTGTGCTCTGATGGTCAACAAAAAACGGATAACAAGGTGCGCGTCCACCGTACCCGCGACTGACAACACCAGGATGATAACCAGCCATTTTCAACTTTTCCACCAGCCATATAACCAGAGGCGATTTGCCAGTGCCACCTACCGTAATATTACCCACGACGATAACCGGCCCCGGCAAATCCAGCACGACTTTTTTACCACTGACATAGAGTCTGCGACGATAGTCGCTCAAAAAGGCAAACAGAAACGATAGGGGCAGCAGGAACCACAACAGTGGATGTCCCTGATACCATGCGTCTTGTATAGCCTTACTTAGTTTTGCTCGCATTCATCATTTGCAAACTGGATTTTATAGAGTTGGGCATAGTGGCCGTTCTTTTCGAGCAAGGTGACATGATTACCCTCCTCAACAATCTGCCCCTCATCTAACACCAATATTTTATCTGCCGCCTCAATTGTCGATAAACGATGCGCAATAACAATTGTGGTTCTTCCCTGCATAATCACATTAAGCGCCGCTTGTATTTTTCGTTCTGATTCATTGTCGAGCGCCGACGTCGCTTCATCAAGTATTAATATTGGCGCGTCTTTCAGAAAGGCCCGGGCAATCGCAATACGTTGTCGCTGACCACCCGATAAATTTACTCCATTTTCGCCAAGCTGCGAGGATAAACCCATTGGCAGCGTTTCAATAAACTCCCAAGCATTGGCTGCTTTAGCGGCGCTTACAATTTTTTGCTCATCATTCTCGCCCAGCTTTCCATAGGCAATATTGTGCGCCAAGGTATCATTGAAAAGCATAATGCGCTGATTAACCATTGCAAACTGCTGACGAAGATTTTCCAGCTTAAACTGCTCAATAGGCACTGTATCAATACTAATTTGGCCTGACTGTGGCTGATAAAAACGCAACAACAAATTTATTAATGTGGATTTACCACTGCCCGAACGACCGACGATAGCAACTGTTTGCCCCGGCTCAATCACAAAGGAAATATTTCTAAGTACGGATTTACCTTCCGAATAGGCGAAACTTACCTTGTCAAAAACAACAGCACCCTTGACTCGTTCGACAGCAAAAACGCCATTATCATTCTCTTCCTCTGCATCAAGTAAACCGAATATGGATTCACATGCTGATATGCCACGCTGAATAGCGGTGTCTACTTGCGTTATTTGCCGAATCGGTTTTGCCAACATACTTGCCGCTGTAATGTAAGCCGCGAACTCACCCGCTGTTGTATTCTCCCCCATCACTCCCAATGCCACCCATATCAAAACCGAAAGGGAAAAAGCAATCAAAAGCTGTATGACCGGCACACTAATGGACGAAGCCAAAACCAGTTTCATCGACTGTCGGAGGTTGTAGCGACTCACGTCCGAGAAACGTTTGTTCTCGTAATTATCTCCGCCATAGATTTTTACTTCCGTCTGTCCGGAAATTACTTCCGAGGCCACGTGCGTCACATCGCCCATGCTATCCTGGATTCGCTTGTTAACAATCCGGAAACGTTGGCTGGCGTAACTAATAACAAACGCTATAAAAGGCGTGATCGCAAAAAAGATCAATGACAGCTTCCAGTCGGTATAAATCAGAAAAATCAACAAGCCCACCACGGTGAAGCCTTCACGGACAACAACCTTGAGTGAATCCACTGCCGCACCGGAGACTTGCTCCACATCATACGTGAATTTTGAGATCAGATGCCCGGAGCTGATGCCGTCATAGGTCGTTTTGGGGAGGCGCAGCAATTTGCTGAACATTTCTACCCGCAGACTATGGATCACATTGCGAGCCGCATCAGAAAAACAGTAATTACCCAGGAATGCACCGACACCCCGCACCAAGAAAATCACCATTATGGCCGCAGGAATCATGAGTCGGGCACTCTCATCATGCTTGCCCACAGCCGTAATAATGTAATCCATTAGCTTGGCAAAAGCCGTTTGTGTTGCGGCATAAAGAGCGAAACCGAAAATGCCTAATAAGAAAAGACGCCAGTATTTTTTGCTATAGCCAAGAAGACGCAGGTAGATTTCACCACCACTTAACACCTCCTCGTCCCGCCCCTTTCCAATATTTTCCTGACTCATAAAAAACCACTTAAGTCGCAAGATCAAACACTGTGTTATCAGCGCCATTGTAAAAGCAGCGATTTTGGGCTTATCTGTCAGACTTGTCTAGTTAAAGACCCGGCGGTGTTTAAGAAAGGCTTACTACGCAAATAAGGGCAAAGAAGTGCATAAAAAATCAGGGTGTTGATTTACTCATGCAAGAATAAAAATGCAGCAACTGAGCACCCACTTTCGTGGGCAACCCAGTGAACAAGCCTAAGAACAGATTCTTAGGAATGATTCTTTTCAGGGGTTTTTTCTCGATTTCTTCGCTCCCGGCGCTCTCTTCTCTCCAAAGATTGCTCATAGTTTTCGTCATTATCTGCCTTGCGCCGCTCTTTAACTTTACGTTCTTCAAGTGCGCCAGAAATTTTATCCATAATTACATCAATCTTGTTTTTTTTCATACTACCATCCATATGTTTACAGCGAAAAATACGTTTTAACCCTGTATTTTGAGCACAAAACTGACAACTAGTTCAGTTCCGACATTGTTAATGACTTCTAGCACGCCTAATTCTATATAGGATCAATATCGTCCACGTCAGCCGCTCTACCTTACATTCATTTCACAACGATACGATTTTAGTACACGCCATCATTTTGGCCAGATAAAATTTCGCTTGTTTTTTACAAAATAATTTTGTTATGCAGGCACAAAATATTACAAACCATAAAGATACGTTCTATTTTTACATTCAAAAAAATCAAAATAAACACAAAGCTGACAAGCCTTGAACATCTTATCCCCATCTTATCCACAAGCACTGATTTGCGAAATAAAACAACCCGATATATCTTGGTTTCCCATGTTTTACGTCTCACGCCGTGTTCAAAATAAGCCGCAAACGTAATATCAGGATTTATAAAAAGAGGGAACTGTCATGAGCAATAAAATAATTCATAATCGTGGATCTGAAGATATTCTGATTGCCCTGGACCAAGTAGAACAAACCATTGAAGTCATGTGCGATACATTAGTCAGACTTAAAGAAAAGGTGAATATTCATTTAATTGACGCCGAGAAACACAGCAGCAAAATCGCACAAAACATGCTCGAAGAGTCTGTTGCGCCAAAAAATATCAGACATTAACAGTCCGATGACAGGGTATATTAATACGCAAAAAGGGGGATACCCCCCCTTTATTTAGACTTAAGCACTTAACTTTATTAACAATACGCAGATCTAGCTATTGTTATAAACAAGCTGGCTAATCGCCATCTCCGGTTCAACTTCGGAGTCATAATCTACGCCGGGTACGCCAAAACCAAACAATTTCAAGAATTCTTCTTGATACGCGGCAAAATCAGTCAATTGATTAAAGTTTTCCGTAGTGCATTGTTTCCAAAGTTTCTCAACTTCGAACTGAACTTCATGGCGTAATTCAAGTTCATCCATACGATAACGATTTTTTTCGTCGAGCTTATTACTTTCGACTCCATATAATTTGTCACAAAATAAACCATGGACTTGTTCGATACATCCCTCATGCCCACCTTTTTCTTTCATCACTTTAAACAGCAATGAAAGGTAAAGAGGCATCAGCGGGATCGCAGAGCTCGCTTGAGTCACCACTGCTTTAAGAACACAGACATTGGCCGATCCTTTGATTGCAGCCAACTCTTGATTTAATTGGGCAGCCGTTTGATCCAGATGTTCTTTTGCACGACCAATGGTGGCATTTTTATAAATGGGCCACGTCAGTTTTTCGCCGATATAGGTATACGCAACTGTTTTGCAGCCTGACGCCAGAACACCCGCTTTTTCCAAGGCCTCAATCCAGAGAGCCCAATCTTCACCGCCCATAACTTTAATCGTGTCATGAATTTCTTGTTCGGAAGCGGATTCAATTTCCACCTCTTTGATGACGCCTTTGTCGGTATCGAGTGTCGTACCCACATAAGCCTGACCGACGGCTTTTAATGTCGATTTATAGACTTCACCTGTCACTGGATCAGTTCGTCGCGGAGCCGCCAAACTGTACACGACCAGGTCAACTTGTCCCAAGTCGGCAAGAATGGTAGCAATAGTTATTTCCTTGATATCTTGCGCAAAAGCATCGCCATTAATGTTTTTCGCATAAAGACCTGCCGCCTCGGCATATCGGGTAAACGCAGCCGTGTTATACCAACCCGCACTGGCAGTACGTTTACCTGACGCTTCTTTTTCAAAAAACACGCCCAAGGTTGCAGCATCACTCCCAAATGCCGCGCTGATGCGTGATGCCAAGCCGTAACCGGTCGAAGCACCTATGACCAGCACTTTTTTTGGACCCGGCATTGCAGAGCGATGCTGTTTCACATAGATAATCTGCTCTTGAACATGCGCCTCGCAGCCCAACGGATGAGCCGTGGTACAAACAAATCCTTTAATTTTAGGTTTTATAATCATTAAATCGTCTTACCTTAAGTGTTCGGTTATTAAATTAAACGCTCTGAGCGCCTTGTAAAGGCCAGATAATAAAAGACCAACACAAATATTGCCACCTTCTGGAAGTCTCTGGAAATATCCCGCACCAAATTAATGTAATTAACCGGAATAATTTCAATATAAACTTCTTTATTCACAAACGATTGTCTTCAATGCGCATCGTCCAGCAACTCATCGTCGGCATAAAAAAGATTGGGATGATTCAATTTCTCATTATTTCCAGAGAAAATGCCCGTTAATTTTCACCAAAGCCGCTTGAGGCCTTGGTTACAATACCACCACACAACTTTAACTCTCCAGTAACCAAAACCCCTTGATACCGAAAAATTGATGGTGATATAGTGCAGGCACTTCTGCAGATTTCTTGACAACTGCGTTTTATCAGCTACGCGTACTGAAAATATAAAAATCTGTTTTATTATTAACGCTCGGAGAAACCTATGAAATTACTTAAAACCATTTTTGCTATCGC
>DAIRVL010000045.1:6011-16523 GCA_036802845.1 Pseudomonadales bacterium
ATTATTAACGCTCGGAGAAACCTATGAAATTACTTAAAACCATTTTTGCTATCGCCGCCCTTTCTTTTACCCTGACAGGATGCCAGCTTGGCGTGCTGAGTCTGGATATAGGCATGGGTTTTGAAGCTGGTAGTTATGTAATATCAGAATAATGCACATCGATTTTGGTCAAAAAAAATAACGATAACAACAATAAGTCAGGGGAATAACATGAAACTAATCAAAAGCATCTTATTATTAGCCGTCCTTTCTTTAACACTGACGGGCTGCCAGCTTGGCGTGCTAAGTCTTGATATAGGCACGGGCTTTGAAGCTGGTAGTTATGTAATATCAGAATAGAAATCAAAAACGGGGGGGTATTAAGCCTCCCCGTTCTAGTTTTAGTCACTATGATTTTTTTATCTAAACAAGCCTTATAAAAGCAGCATTAAGAAGAATAAAGAAATACGGCCCTCATAACACTTTCTGATCTTCTCTGCTCGGCAGTGTCACGTTAAGTTCCAGAATGGAACAATTTGCATCGGACTGATCCAGCGAAACTGACACGGCGTCCAAATCGACTTTTACGTACTTGGCAATAACATCCAGAATTTCTTTTCTCAGTTTTGGTAAAAAATCCTCTTCATCACGACGAGATCTTTCGTGAGCCACTACAATTTGCAAGCGCTCTTTTGCGGTAGCAGCACTGGCTTTTTCCTGTTTTCTAAAAAAATTAAGAATTCCCATGTCTGCTCTACCTCCCAAATACTCTTTGCAGTAAACCTTTTTTGGTTGGCTCTAAAAAGCGATGAGCGACCTCCTCGCCTAAAAAGCGGCTAACAACATCCGTGTAAGCCTGACCTGCCTTGCTTTTTTCATCCAAAATTACAGGTATACCCTGATTCGATGATGACAGCACTGCTTGCGACTCAGGAATAACACCAATAAGCGGAATGGCCAGAATATCCATTACATCCTCAACGCTCAGCATTTCACCTTTTTCCACACGATCAGGATTATAACGCGTTAAAAGCAGGTGCTCTTCAATGCGTGCTTTCCCTTCCTCTGCGCGTTTGGATTTGCTCTGCAGTATTCCCAGAATGCGATCAGAGTCACGCACGGAAGAGACTTCGGGATTTGTGACCACAATAGCCGAGTCAGCAAAATAAAGCGCCAACAAAGCCCCTTTCTCAATACCTGCGGGGGAATCACAGACAATGTAATCGAATGTTTTAGATAATTCCTCCAACACCAGGCCTACACCTTCACGCGTCAGAGCGTCTTTATCTCTGGTTTGAGACGCAGGAAGAATATAGAGCGTCTCCACTCTTTTATCTTTTATTAAAGCCTGATTCAAAGTGGCCTCGCCATGAATGACATTAACAAAATCATAAACAACACGGCGCTCACACCCCAGAATAAGATCCAGATTACGCAAGCCCACATCAAAATCAATTACCACTGTTTTAAAACCGCGCTGAGCCAATCCTGTTGCCAGCGCGGCGCTGGTGGTCGTTTTTCCAACGCCACCTTTTCCTGAAGTCACCACAACTATTTTTGCCATTCCTAACTTTCCCACTTTTTGTTAATCAACTTTAGTGTCTAAAGCTCATTAATCTCCAGTTGCTCACCCCGCAGAGATATCTGAACGCTTTTACCTATCAGATTTTTTTCAAAATTTTCATTTAACAAATAAACACCCGCAATAGACACCAGCGAAGCGTTGAACTTACTACAAAAAATTTTCGCACACTCATCACCTTGAACACCGGCCAGCGCACGACCGCGCAAAATACCATACACATGTATATTTCCATCAGCAAGCACTTCAGCGCCCTCACTGACCGAGGACAAAATAATCAAATCACCATCGCGTGCATAAATTTGCTGACCTGAACGAATAGGCTCCGTAATAACCCGAGTTCGCCTGTAGACAGGCGCGGCTTGCTCTATAACAGCTGTTTTCATTTGTGATACTGGCACTTTTGAAGACTCCGCTTCATGAGCGCCTTTATCCATGACCAGCAATTCATCTTTATTGACTCGTCTATCAGGGCGATCGCCCTTGTTATTTGTAATGGCAATTAAACCCGCTGTTCGCGCTGCTTCTATTTGTTTGACTTGACCACCCCTCACGGCAAACGGAAACAATCCGGCATTGCGGCATTGATCAAGCAAACATTTGAAATCAATCACTGCATCACCGGCCAACTTTTCCAAAGCAATGACCACAGGGGTATCCTGAAAGAAATCCGGTGCCAATCTGGATTTCTCTTCCAATTGCGCGATTAAATCCGTGAAATCAGCATGAAGCAGCTCCATGACCATAACGGTAATCATGCTACCTTTTAACTGGAATATTTTTGGAGTCGACTGGGTTTTGCGCACTTGGGTTATCATTGCTTAGACTGATTGTTCGCAGAGTTGATAGGTGCGAACAATAACACATTCAGCATCCGGCTCAACACGAAATTATTCATAAATCCCTGTGCACCCCACAGGGTTTGCCACCCCTGCCGCATACTGTACAATCATGAACCTGTCTTAGCTCATCCTTGATGAATGGACCAAGTTCACGCTATGTATACAAGCTACTTTGGCCTGAAGGAAAAACCTTTTTCCATCGCACCCAATCCCCGTTACCTTTATATGAGCGAACAGCATCAAGACGCGCTGGCCCACTTGCTCTATGGCCTGCAAGAAGGCGACGGCTTTGTTCTCTTAACCGGCGATATCGGCACAGGAAAAACAACTTTATGCCGCAGCCTACTCGAACAAATTCCTGATCATGTCAAAATTGCTTATATTTTTAATCCAAAACTTTCGGCACTGGATCTGCTTTTAAGCATTTGCGATGAATTCAAAATTCCTTTGCCAAATAAAGACACTCCCCCTTCAATCAAACAGGTCATTGATAAAATCAATCTGTACTTGCTTAAACAGCATGCCCAAGGGAAACAGTGTGTTCTGATTATTGACGAAGCACAGAATCTTGATATTGATGTACTTGAACAAATCCGCTTATTAACCAACTTTGAAACAAACTCAAAAAAACTTTTACAAATTATTCTGATCGGTCAGCCCGAACTGCGAACACTGTTTTGCAAACCGGAAATGGAACAGCTCGCCCAACGTATTACCGCTCGTTATCATATTGGTCCGCTGTCATGCAAAGAACTTGAGAACTATCTGAACCATAGAATTTTTATTGCCGGCGGTTCACATCGCCCCTTGTTTAACAAAGGAGCCATCAAGGAGCTGCATAAAGTAACCCGAGGCATACCGCGACTGATTAATACCGTAGCCGATCGCGCATTACTGGCCGCTTATGTCGGCATGCAGCATGAGGTTGCAAAAAAAGACATCCGCAAATCAGCTCGTGAGTTGCTTAATCAGACCCGCTCACCCAAAAAAATATCGTTTTTAAATATTCAGACACTATTTCACACTGCGGTGTTAATCAGCTGTTTGCTTGTACTGGCCTTGGTTCTCAATGATCACCTCAAGCTGAAGTCATTAAGCTTTCTCAGTCGTCCCTTGGCTCAGAAAGATCCATCCACCCACCTCATTCCGAATGACACACAATTAGCCACAGATACCCAGAATTCCGCACTCAGCGTGCACCAAGCAAGGCTCGATCATCCCTCTGAAAAAACGGACTCTACACCTGTTGAAATCTCAAACAATCAACACTTGCTTGATGCCCAAAAAGCTGTGCTTCAGCGCTGGGGCATCACCGCCACGGTGACTAAAAATACCGACTTTTGTGCGATCGCAAAAGAAAATTGGCTTGAATGCCTACAGGGTGAAAAAACGCTTGATGCGCTCATAAAACTCAACCATCCGGCAGTGGTAGAGCTTATGGGACAAAACAGCAAGCCTTACCATGCTGCTCTAAATGAGATTAAACAAGGCCATGCCGAAATTATTGTGGGCACTGACATACATTCCATGACGCTTGCCGAACTGCAACAACAATGGACAGGCAAATTCGAACTTCTCTGGCGTCCCCCGCAACACTATCAAGAAATTTCCGCAAATCCCGACTACAACTCCATACAGACAATGGAGTGGTTCAGAACACAACTCGCCCTTGTTCAACGCAATACCATGACAACTCAGGCGGTGTACATCGCACCCGTGGAAAAACAAATCAAACAGTTTCAACGTGAATCCGGTCTTGATCCCGATGGTTTGATTGGCCCAGAAACCATTATTGTGCTCACAAATTTACTTAAAAACAGTAATTCGCCTTTGCTAACCAACATCAGGGAGGCCAGTTAAGATGTCTGTTATTCTGGACGCGCTCCGAAAATCTGAAAACCAGAGAAAACAGGAGCAGCCCTTTAAAACACTGTTGCCCATTTCGCCACGGGCGACACCGCCCAACTCGCCAAAAGCACTTATTATTGCTTACGTTTTGATTGCTATTTTGAGTCTGTTACTGGTAACGAGCCTGATATTTCAATATGACCTGAGCCACATTAAACAATTGTCTGGTTTATACGCAAACAAAACGAAAATTGAGAAATCAACCGAGGCGTCTTTTGAAAACAATGAAAAGGAAACACACCCAACTGATACAGCATCACGCATAGCACCTTTTTTGATTACTCAAACGACTCAAGATTCCTTACAACGCTCAAATACCGTGGACACTAGCAGCCCCAGCATCGCTGATAGTAAAAAAGACACACACGAGATTCATCCCCAGGTTAAACCACACGTAGCGCAGCCTTCCCCAATACCACTGATTACGAAAGCACCCGCTTCACAGAAGGCAGGACAGGACCAGACACCTCTCATCAGCGAACTCCCGCACACTCTGCAACAACAGATTCCCCGGCTCACTTACGTATCACACTGGTTTGATAAAACATCAACCAAAAGCACCGTCCTTATTAATAATATCAGCCTCAAAGAAGGTTCAAGAATCAACAATCAACTCAGTGTCAAATCCATTTCAGCAACCGGAACTGTACTCGATTTTAATGGACAACTGTTTTTTTTACCGATGTTACAAAACTGGCCTGATGAAAATTGAATCCATTTTTTTCTGAATTACGAATGAACACATTTACCATGCATCAGGTTGGGTAACTGAGCCGCATGCCATGGGCATCAAGTTGGATTTCACCGGGATCTCTGTTATCGTGTGAAGCTGTTTTAGAGTGGCGTGAAAACGCCAGCATTTTCTTTCCTCGCCTCAATCAATCGTATCAGCTGTCTTTGAATTAATAGACAGCAACTTTTGCGGCTTCATTGAATTGAGGGTAAATAATAAAAAATCAGGAGCACTGCTATGAACAAACCCCAACCTGTTATCGTCGATACAACGGTCAAAACGGGAAACCCTCTTCTTCCCCTGCTGCGCCAACAACAAGACGCTTTCCTGAAAAACGGCGCACCTAGCTACCAACAGCGTATAGATGCTCTTAATAAGCTGAAGAAAGCCGTTGGCGATTACAAAGAAGAAATCGTGGCCGCTGTGCAAGAAGATTTTGGACACCGCAGTGATACTGAAACCTGGATCACCGAAGTGGTTTCAGTGCTTAATGAAGTCATGGCCACCAAAAAACATCTAAAAAAATGGATGAAACCGACCAATCCAGGACGCAGCTTGAGTGCCGGATTTGCTAAAAGCCGCGTTATTTATCAACCCAAAGGGGTGATAGGCATTATGGGTGCCTGGAACTATCCAGTATTGCTGGTGCTCTCTCCCCTTATTGGCGTAATCGCCGCCGGCAACAGTGCCATCATCAAACCTTCAGACCTCACCCCCAAAACCGGTGAAGTTGTAAAACGAATGATCGCCAGCGTTTTCGACGACGATTACATTAGCGTTGTCACCGGTGACGTTCAGGTAGCCACCTATTTCACTCAGTTACCCTTCGATCACCTTGTATACACTGGCAGCACCCACGTGGGCCGTATGGTCATGAAGGCCGCAGCCGAGAATTTAACCCCAGTAACACTGGAGCTTGGCGGCAAGTCACCCACCATCATCAACCTTAACTATCCAATCAGCAAAGCGGTTGACCGCATCATGATGGGTAAATTCATGAATTCGGGGCAAACATGTATCGCCCCCGACTATATTCTGGTGCATGAATCAAAAGAAACTGAACTGGTTAATGCCTTTAAGGAAAAAGTAGCTAAACGTTATGCCAACATTGCCAACAATAAAGACATCAGCTGGATAGTGAACGATCGTCATTTTGTACGTATTAACAACCTGATCAAAGATGCTGTAGCACGAGGCGCACAACTGATACAAATTATTCCTGACAACGTTCCTGTCAGCGAAGGCACACGCATTATTCCGCCAACCTTGCTGCTGAATGTTGATCCAGACAGCAATATCATGCAGGAAGAGATATTTGGACCTGTTCTGCCTATTCTCACCTACCGTGACATTGATGAGGCCATCCGCTTTGTAAACGAGCGTCCGCGACCATTGGCACTGTATTATTTTGACAATGACAAGAAAAAAGCCGAAGACGTTATTAACCGAACCATATCAGGCGGTGCGTGTGTGAATGAAACCATGCTGCATTTCGCCAATGAAAACATGTCATTCGGCGGCATTGGTCCAAGTGGCTTGGGTGGTTACCATGGTCATGCAGGGTTTTTGGAATTTTCACACAAAAAGAGCGTGATTTTTCAGGGTGCATTTTCACCTGCCCCATTCATGAACAGACCTTACCCTGCTTTTTTAGTGAAAGTTCTTAAAGCAGTGACTAAAGTTCTGAGCTAACAGTTTCACTTAAAGCGCAACAAAAAGGCCCGGCCCAAATATATTGGGCCGGGCCTTTTTGTTTAAAACTGTGTCCCGTTCTGAATTTACTTAAGCCTCTGGGCCTTTGCTTTTTTGCTCATCGCTCATTTGCATAAATTTATCGCCACCAATATGCACAAAAACAGCGCTGGATTCGACCAACAACTGTTGGTTATCGGCTCGCATTAATTGGCCTTTGACATGCACCGAACGGTTACCCTCTCTGACCACTTCTGTTGTGCCTATCATAGGCGTGTGCAAAGGCACCGGCTTGCGATAATCCAATTCCAAATGAGCAGCCAAGGCCATATACCCTTTAACAAAAGCAGCACAACCCATTAACTCATCCATGACCGTTGCAATACTGCCCCCGTGCGCATGTCCAGGCGGACCCTCATGACGCTCATGAAACATAATTTTTCCAGTCACATTTTGGTCCACAATGGACATTTGTACGTCAAATACGCCCCTTAAAAAACGAGATCCGGCCGCCGTCAGCGGGGCCTCTTCCTTATTAACATCACTCATAGACAGACTCTTGTAATTATCATTATCGGGTAATCATTTTAAGTGAGCTGTTCTAACAAACCCAGCCGACCCATTTACTTGGCAAGCAATATATACCGCGATTGATGTAACGAAAACAGCTAAAGACGTTTAAAAACAAGCCGCCCAAGCCAACGCAAGAACAATCGATCGAGACTTTCTTCCATACTCAAGCCCAAACGACTCATCATATTCTTTTTCTGCTGATAAGAAACGGCATACACCTCTGCCTCTTTACATGCCTGGATCAAATACTCATCACTGGTCATCAATTCATCCACCAGATTTAAATCCTGAGCACGCAGACCATACCAGTGCTCACCGGTTGCGACCTTTTCCATATTCAACTGAGGGCGATTAGTCACAACGAAGTCTTTGAATAAATCATGGGTATCCTCGATTTCTTCTTTGAATTTTTGTCGGCCTTTTTCGGTATTCTCACCCAACATGGTGACGGTACGTTTGTATTCACCTGCCGTAAACAGTTCATAATCGACATCATGTTTTTTTAGTAAACGATTGAAATTAGGGACTTGCGCCAAAACACCAATAGAACCGAGAATAGCAAAAGGGGCCGCTACGATTTTATCAGCCAAACAGGCCATCATATACCCACCACTTGCGGCGACCTTATCAACACAAATGGTTAATGGAATGCCATTGCTACGAATACGCGCCAACTGGGAAGCCGCCAGACCATAGCTATGAACCATGCCACCCGGGCTTTCAAGTTTAATCACTACCTCGTCCTGTTTTTCTGCCATGCTGAGTATTGTGCTGATTTCATGGCGTAAAAGCTCAACGTCCGATGCACTGACATCCCCGTTAAAATCCAGCACATACACCCGTTTTTTTCGCGCAGCACCCGTTTGTTTCTGTTGTTTTTTCTCGGCTTTGCGTTTTTTCTTTTCGTCCTTATCGAGCTGTTTTATTTCATCCTTGGACAAAACTTCATGTTGCAATTCATGCCCCATGTCCTTGTATAACTCATTGAGGTGCTCGGTTTTGATATGACCCTTTTTGCCATCCTTACGCTCGCGCCCTGACGCAGCCACAATCGCGCCAATCACAATTAAAATTGCAACCAGAACCGTCGCGGTCTTGGCTAAAAATAAGCCGTACTCAGTAATAAAAGCAATCACTTGTTTCTCCTGTTTTTTGCATAAACCCCATCCTCGACCGTAATATTTCCTCAAGCATACAAATCACATACGTATTTGTTAAATCGCTTGCAGGCATCACATTCTAAAACAAGACTAATGCATTAATTTAATGAGTGTTTTTGAACACTCTTTGTTTTACTTGCCTATGGTACAAACTATTTGGAATTTAATCCTGAACATGCTAAAAAACATATCTTAATAACGCTGACATACGCCAAGCTATCTACTTTTCTTTCTAAAACCTTTTTGTAAGTCCATTTTTCTAAGCGCCGTATAAGCTGGAAAAAGGCAAAAACTCGATAGGCTCACCTAGCGATACAGTCTGATTTGCATCAATCACCGCCAAACCATTGGCCCATGTAGCAGAACTCAACATACCAGAGCTTTGATTGTCATGCTTGTAAATAAGCGCCTGCCCCTCAGGCCCGGGCACCCATCGTGCCCGCAGATATTCCCGTCGTATACTCGACTTTTTTTGGTCGAACTGCGCCAGCCCCCGAATGGTAACGGGTGGATTTAAAGCAACGCCCATCATTTTAAGTACATAGGGCCGCACCAGAATTAAAAAAGTAACCAGAACTGCGGCCGGGTTACCCGGTAATCCAAAAAATGGCGTTTTTCCAGGCAAATGATCAATTTCACCATAAGCCAAGGGTTTGCCGGGCTTGATAGCCAGGTGCCACAGTTTAAGTCGGCCAATGGCCTCCAGGGCATTTTTTACGTAATCTTCCTCGCCCACTGACACACCACCGCTGGTGATCACCAGATCAGCAGACATCGCCGCCTGCTGCAGCATTTTTTTTGTTGTGGCCAAGTCATCCACAATATTCCCGCCATCTACAAACTCACAACCAAGTTCTTTGACAAGACCGGCAAGCAGGTATCTGTTTGAGTTATAAATCTGTCCAGCCTGCAAGTCATGCCCCGGTTCAACGAGTTCATTCCCGGTCGAGAACACGGCAATACGTAAAGGTTTTACGACAGGTACATGGGAAATACCCATTGCGGCCAATAAGCCCACATGCTGAGGACGCAGAACACTTCCCTGCTTAAGCAGAACATCATTACTGTTAAAATCTTCGCCACGAAATCTAACATTTTGCCCTTTCTGCACACCGGCGAGCAAAACCACGCCACCTTCAACAACACGGCATTGCTCCTGCATTACTACGGCATCTGCGCCTTCGGGCAGAAAAGCGCCGGTGAAAATACGTGCAGCCGTTCCCGATTGCAATGCAGTACCTATGCGACCCGCCACAATACGTTGCTGTACCGGAAAACACTTTTCCTTATCTTTTTCAAGATCTCGACTATTCACAGCATAACCGTCTACAGCGCTGTTATCGGCCAAGGGGGCCGACACCAGCGCGTGCTGATTCTCTGCCAGAACGCGTCCACTGGCCTGCATGAGGGGAATTATTTCAACTCGCTCAGTGTGTTTTGCCTGCGCAAGCAAATAGTCCAGCGCTTGTTCAAGCGGCACTAATGAGGGCATTGCACGTGAGCTATCCGTCATGATCGCGGTCCGCAGGCCGAATCTGTTTGATGGACACCCGATGCCAAACCCGATACAGCATCCGCTTTTGGTTTGAGAATCTGTGCAACAAAATTACAGGGACGATGACGGCTATCGAGCTGTTCCTTAAGAATACCTTCCCAGGCGGTACGACAGGCCCCCGTGGAACCGGGCAGACAAAACAAGGCGGTGTAATTACTGATGCCCGCAACAGAGCGTGATTGTAAGGTCGACGTGCCAATTTCCTGAAAAGATAATTGTCGAAATAATTCGCCAAAACCCTCTATTTGACGATCCATCAGTGGCACAAGCGCTTGGGGTGTATTGTCCCTTGCTGTAAAACCCGTCCCCCCCGTCAGCAAAACAACGTGCACATTGTCTGCTGCTATAAAACGCGACACCAAGGCACGAAGGACATAAATATCATCCTTGACAATCACCTTTTCAATTAACTGATGACCGGCATCAGTCACACTCGTCACCAGATACTGACCTGAACTGTCTGTTTCTTCATTTCGCGTATCCGATAC
>DAIRVL010000046.1:0-16486 GCA_036802845.1 Pseudomonadales bacterium
GAGCTTTATTGTGGTCGCAAGCAGATTTTATGTTTTTATCAAGGTGAGCGAACAGCGCGATAAAATAACGCACTGCTCGCAACACGCGACTAAAGCACGGCCGTGGTCTGAGGTCCAGCCCGATGAATATCATCCGACACATCGTATTTTGCGAAGTTTTCAGCAAACAGTTTAGCCAGTCCTTCGGCCTGTTTGAGATAGGCCTGGGGATCAGCCCATGTGTTTTGGGGGATCAGCAATTCCGTATCCACACCATGCACCGCGACCGGCACATCCAGATTGATAATATCAAGATGCGTCGTTTTAACATTATCGAGCGTACCGGTAAGAATGGCGCGAATCACTGCCCGCGTAGTCGGTATATCAAAACGCTGACCCACACCGTAAGGCCCGCCCGTCCAGCCTGTATTGACCAGGAAAACGCTGGAATTAAACTCTGTGATACGTTTAATAAGCAATTCGGCATACTCCCGCGCAGGACGGGGAAAGAATGGTGCGCCAAAACAGGTGCTGAACGTTGATTTAATTTCAGCAGACGAACCAATTTCCGTACTGCCCACCAAGGCGGTATAACCACTTAAAAAGTGATAAGCAGCGGCTTCCTTGCTGAGCTTTGATACCGGAGGCAATACGCCGGTTAAATCACACGTAAGGAAAATTACATGTTTGGGTTCGCCCGCACGATTCGCTTCCTGACGCATTTTTACGTGCTCAAGTGGGTAAGCGGCGCGGGTATTTTGTGTTAATGAAATATTGTTGTAATCCGCTTTTCGGCTTTTTTCGTCGATACATACGTTTTCAAGCACGGTACCAAACTTGATTGCATCCCAGATTACCGGTTCATTTTTCTGGCTCAGGTTAATACATTTGGCGTAACAACCGCCTTCTATATTAAACACACTGCCTTTGTCCCAACCGTGCTCATCGTCACCGATCAAATAACGCTCTGGATCAGCGGATAGCGTTGTTTTACCTGTGCCTGACAAACCGAAAAAGAGCGCCACATTACCGTCTTCACCTACGTTGGCCGCACAGTGCATAGGCAATACATTTTTCTCTGGCAATAAAAAGTTTTGCACAGAAAACATGGCTTTTTTCATTTCACCGGCATATTCCATACCGGCCAGCAAGACCTTGCGTTGGGCAAAATTGATGATGACACAGCCTTCACTGTTGGTGCCATCACGCGCAGGCTCACAACGGAAATTAGCCGCATGCAGGATCTGCCAGGGCTCTTTGTTTTTAGGGTTGAAATGGCTGGGACGAATAAACAAGGTTTGGGCAAAAAGATTATGCCACGCAGTCTGGGTAGATACTTTCACCGCCAGATAGTGATCTGGATCGGCCCCCACATGCAGGTTTGCAGCAAAAATAATATCTCTGGACACAAACTCTTCAACACGCCCCCAAAGTAAATCGAATTTATCCGTTGGGAAGGGTCTGTTCACAGGCCCCCAATGAATATGTTCAGTCGTGCTGGGTTCGTCAACAATGAATCGGTCTTTAGGTGATCGGCCGGTACGGGCACCCGTATTAACAACCAAGGCACCGGTATCAGAAAGTCGGCCTTCCTCTCTCAGGATTGCCAGCTCTTGCAGTGCGGCGGTACTCAGATCTTGGTAGACGGTGGGAGTATCTGATTGTCGATTCATGGAGAATTAGTCCTTCCTTCAGGCTTAATTACTGTGGATGAATGTGTGTGTGATTATTAACCTACTTTCTAAAACCAGAGCGTCTATGTCAGCGGGCAATCAGGAGCATACCTACAGCACAGGGAGGAACGTTTGTGCCATCTAAAACCCTGCAATTAAAACACCCGTAAAAAATAAGGCGTCATTATGCCAAATAATTTATGAAATTGCTAAGCACGCCTGATCATGGCGCCGAAAAACGAACACAGCTGTATGTTCATCAATGAAGTAGACATTAATGAAGTACACATTGATTCTGCGTCACCGGCGAAGCCAGCCCAAGGATAGAATCCAGATCTCTGCGCGAGAACTCATAACGCGCGCAACAAAACTGACAGTCTACCGTGATACGCGTTTTCTGCGCGATGATCTCTTCAAGCTCGGCACGTTCCATGACCGACAAGGCAAACTCGGTTTTTTCCCGGGAACATCGGCAATAAAAAGTGACCGGGCGTTGCTCAAAAAGACGCAGAACCTCCTCAGCAAACAGTCGTCGCAACAAGGCTTCTGTTGACAGTTCGAGCAACTCTGCGTCCCGCACTGTATCGGCAAGAACCGTTGCATGCTGCCAATGCAAGGCCGTATCTTCAACAGATAACTCTGAGGGTAAGTGCTGCAACAGGAGTCCAGATGCAGTTTCACCATTAGCCGTCAAATAAATACGCGTTGCCAACTGTTCAGACTGCTGAAAATAAAGTTCCAGACAATGAGACAGAGCGTCACCCGTCAGAGGCACCACACCTTGATATTGTCTCCCCTGTGCCGGCTGAATTGAAATAACTAAAATACCCTCAGGTAACAAGGTGTGCAAAGAATCGTGCTCTGTAAAAGAGGCGTCTGGATGCAAATGGGCCACTGCTCTGATACCGGCGCTATCACTGCATTCGGCCACAAGCATCTGCACGGGCCCTTCACTTTTCGCATGTATGGCCAGATGACCTTTAAATTTAAGCATGGAGCTTAACATAACAGCCGCACAGACCAACTCGCCCAGCAGGCGCTGGACAACCAGCGGATACGCATTTTTGGACAGGAGGGTTTGGTAACTGCGTTCCAGATGTACAGATTCACCTCTTATCGCGTAATTTTCAAAAATAAAACGTTGCGAATAATCTTTGTTTTGCATCATACGAAGAATCTTGTTAGACAACGGGCCGGTATGCTACCAAAAATACAGGTGTCTATAAATGAACTGTATTTAAATAAAACGGTGTCTTTTTGTAACAGGGAGGCTTAGGTTTCTTGCTGTACACGCAGCCGTTGACGACGCTCTTTTTTGGTCGGTTTTTTACTCATCACAGGCAAATACTGTGTTTGTATTGCCTGTTGTTTCTCCTGACGCTTGGTAATGCTTTCGTCAGTTTCGGTATAAAGCAGACTCGCCTGCGGGGCGGAAACCCGCATGGTTGACACGCCGGTGACAACAAGGGTTTTTTCATACAGACCCTGGCTTACCACCAGAATATCGCCCACACGAACACTGCGACTGGGTTTCACCTTATGACCGCCCATATGAACTTTTCCACCACTCACCGCCGCCTGAGCCAAAGACCTGGTTTTATACAAGCGCGCCGTCCATAACCATTTATCAATACGAAGAGTGGCTTCGTCCGCTGTTTTTGTGTGTGTCATTAATTACGCGTCAGGTGTTTTGATCCAAGGTTGGCATAATGTCAGCAAAACAAAGCAATGACTGATATTCCGCACCGAGTTCTTTCGGCGCTTGCTGACTATCGGGTTGCTGAATAGTCAGCAAATGTTTAAAGCCGTAGTCACGCGCATTATCGAGTACAGCCTTGCTGTCATCTATTAAAAGAGTCATCTCAAGATTCAAAGGCTCTTTTTGCATAAAACGTGGCCAGAATTGACTGTCTTCCTTAGGCAAATCAAATTCATGCGAACTGTACAGCGTATCCAGGTGCTGATGCAGCGAGGTGTTTTCCAACTTTAACTGCAAACTGTCAGGATGGGCATTGGTCAGCAGAATCCGCCTTTTGCCCCCTTGTTTTAATTGTTTGAGAAAGGCTTCGGCCTTGGGGCGATAGGTAATGAGATGGCTGATATCCTTTTTAAGGCCGAGGATATCGAGATCAAGCTCTTTGGACCAGAACGCTAGACAATACCAGTTAAGCCGACCTGTTTGATGGCGGTAGCGCTCTTTCAGCGCAGCCGCACTTTCCTCAAAACTGATCTTATGTTTGTCTGCATAACGCTCTGGCAAATAACGTAACCAGAAATAATTATCAAAATGCAAATCCAGCAGTGTGCCATCCATATCCAGTAGCACGGTGTCTATCTGCCGCCAATCTATCATGCGAACTCCTCGGTCACTGCGCGCTTTTTGTCTGACAGCAGAACACCCGCTTAACGACGAAAAGGTGGCATACCACCACCGGGCGGCATCATACCGCCCAAACTGCGCATCATTTTGGTCATTCCCCCTTTTTGGGACAATTTTTTCATCATGGTGGCCATTTGTTTATGTTGTTTTAACAGGCGATTAACATCTTGTATTTGCAAACCAGCACCTTGGGCAACACGCTTCTTACGTGAACCATTGATAATATCGGGGTCAGCACGTTCAGCGGGGGTCATGGAATCGATCAAGGCTTCCATACGTTTGAGATCTTTTTCCCCCGCTTCACTTTGTACGGCATTAACACCGGCCCCCATGCCGGGAAGTTTTTCCAGCATGGAGGACATCCCCCCCATATTACGCATCTGCTGAAATTGATCTTTCAGGTCGTTCAGATCAAAGCCTTTGCCTTTCTTTAATTTTTTCGCCAGCCGGTCGGCTTTTTCTTTGTCGAGCTTGCGTTCAACGTCTTCGACCAGTGAAAGAACATCGCCCATACCCAAAATACGGGAGGCCATACGATCGGGATAAAAAGGCTCCAGGCCATCAACCGTTTCACCCACGCCCAGAAACTTGATTGGCTTACCGGTCAGCATGCGCACTGAAAGCGCCGCCCCGCCACGTGCATCACCATCGGCCTTGGTCAGGATGACCCCGCTCAGTGCCAGCACATCATTAAAGGCTTTGGCGGTATTGGCCGCGTCCTGACCGGTCATGGAGTCAACCACAAAAAGCGTCTCGGCCGGTTGAATCAACTGATGCAAGGCTTTAATTTCCTGCATCATGTCTTCATCAATATGTAATCGACCTGCTGTATCGAGAATCACTACATCAATGAATTTTGTTTTGGCTTCAGCAATAGCTGCCTTGGCGATATCAAGGGGTTTTTGATGTTCATTGCTGGGAAAAAATACGGCGTTTACTTCCCCAGCCAAGGTTTCAAGCTGTTTAATCGCCGCCGGACGGTAAATGTCCGCACTGACCAGCATCACTTTTTTCTTTTTATTCAGCATCAACCACTTGGCAAGTTTTGCTGCGGTGGTGGTTTTTCCCGCACCCTGCAGGCCCGCCAGCAAAATCACCGCCGGGGGTTTAACGGCCAAATCGAGATCTTTATTCTCGTTGCCCATGACCGCCATCAGCTCATCATGAACGATTTTGACAAAGGCCTGAGCCGGACTCAGGCTTTTTAATATTTCCTGCCCCAGGGCCCGCTCTTTGACCTTGTCCACAAAGTCCTTCACCACAGACAAGGCAACATCCGCCTCAAGCAGGGCATTACGCACGTCGCGCAGAACTTCTTGTATATTTTCTTCCGTTAAACGCCCTCGGCCCGTCACATCACGAAGGGTTTTAGATAATCGGTCGGTTAAATTGTCAAACATACGGACTTCCTGTTTTAATATTGATACGAATTCGTGTGTACGCAATAAAAGCGCAAATACTTTGATTAAAAAAACCACACACTAAAAATTTACATCTACAAATGAAACGTTTACCCGGGCAAATCAGCCCTTCAAAAAGTGCCCTCCTTATGCCACACTCGCTTCCTCCCTGTAAAGGAACGAGGCAATGAACCCTGTTTATTTTGGCCTGTTTTCAGTGGTGCTGTATATGAGCGCCACTGGGTACCTGGTCAGACAAATTCAGAACCATCTTGATGTTAATAAAACGATTTTACTCGGCACAGGACTGCTTGCCTTTATTTTCCATGCCCTCAGCGCCTACGGCATTATTTACACGCATGAAGGGGTATATTTTAGTTTCTTTCAAGTCGCCTCCCTGTTTGGCTGGGTCATTGCAGCCGTTGCCATTTTTACCAGTCTTGTTCGACCCGTCAGCAACCTGACTGTCATGGCTTTTCCCAGTGCCGCGATCGGAGTGCTTTCGTCTATCTTCATCAAAACCAACACCCCACCACTGCCCCATGTATCGCCCGGCATTCTGCTCCACATCATTTTGTCTTTGTTGGCGTATAGCGTTCTCGCCATTGCCGTTACCCAGGCATTACTTTTATACGTACAAAACTATCAATTAAAACATAAACACATGTCAGGATTCATTCAACTGCTCCCGCCGTTGCAGACCATGGAAAAGCTGTTATTTGAGATGATATGGGCCGGACTGATTCTGCTGAGCATTTCAATTGTGTCCGGCTTGATTTTTCTGGACAACATTTTTGCCCAACACCTCGTACACAAGTCAGTCCTGAGCATCAGCGCATGGCTCACATTTGCTGTGTTACTCTGGGGCCGTCATCAGTCAGGGTGGCGGGGAATCACTGCAATCAGAGGCACATTGATTGGTTTCTCCTTGCTTTTATTGGCCTATTTCGGCAGTAAACTGGTACTTGAAATCATTTTACAGCGCGTATAAAAACCTTTATTCAACCGCAGGATATTAAGCTTTGAACGAAACATCCATTCCACTTTTACTCGGTATACTTTTTTTTCTGCTTGCTCTTTCTGCATTTTTCTCTGCTGCCGAAACCGGCATGATGTCAATCAACCGCTATCGGCTGAAAAACAACGCCCGCAAAGGAAATGCCGCCGCCAAGCGTGTTGAAGACCTGCTTAAAAAGCCTGATCGTCTGATCAGCGTTATCCTGATTGGCAACAATTTTGTTAACATTTTCGCCTCATCCATCTCCACCATTATCGCCATGCGTTTATGGGGCGATGCGGCGATTGCACTGGCATCAGGGGTTTTAACAATACTGGTTCTTGTTTTCGGCGAAATCACACCAAAAACATTCGCTGCTCGTCACCCTGAGCGTATATCGTATGCCAGCTCCATCATTCTAAAACCACTGTTATTTGTTTTTTACCCCTTGGTATGGTTGATTAACAGCATCTGTATCGGCTTATTGAAAACGTTAGGCGTTTACTCGCGCAAAAGAAATCTCGACAGTTTGAACACAGAAGAACTTCGCACCGTGGTACATGAGGCCACAGGACTGATACCGTCCAAACACCAGGATATGTTGCTCAGTATTCTTGACCTTGAAAAAATCACCGTGGATGACATCATGGTACCTCGTAATGACATCATGGGTATCGACATCGAAGATGACATTGAGGACATTATTGCTCAGCTTAACGCTTCCCAGCACACCCGTTTACTTGTGTACAAAAAAGACATTAACGACATCATTGGCATTTTTCACATGCGTAATATTTCCCGGTTTTTCAGGGAAAAAGAATTCAACAAAGCCGTTATGATGCAATATGTACAGGAAGCCTATTTTGTCCCCGCAGGCATTGCATTAAATGATCAACTGATCAATTTTCAGCACGCAAAACGCCGTTTAGGGGTGGTGGTAGATGAATACGGTGACGTGCTTGGGTTGGTGACACTCGAAGATATTCTCGAAGAAATTGTTGGTGAATTCACCTCCGATGTTGCCTCCAGCAACAAGGACATTCACCCACAAGACGATGGCTCTTACCTGATTAATGGCACCGCCACTATTCGTGATATCAACCGGGCGCTCAACTGGACTTTACCTGTTGACGGCCCCAAAACACTGAATGGTTTGATTATCGAACAACTGGAATTTATTCCTGAATACAACCTGTGTATGAATCTTTTTGGTTACAAGGTTGAAACCGTGCATATCAATGACAACCTCATCAAAACTGCCCGCGTAGCCGCGTAAACACCAAAAAACGGGCGCACATCAAAAGACGCTTATGCGTTTCAGTGAATAAACCCTTCTGATGTGATACATGTACTGCGCGGGGTGTGGTAAACGATTCGTGTTTTTAAGTTATTCAGTCATTAAGACAAATAAACGGCAAAGGGTTTAATTAATTTATCGTCACCCTGGGCGATCATTATTTTTAACACGTCCTTCGCGGGAGACAACATTATAAAAACAAAAACAACAAATCTGCGTAGAGATCTATATTTCTACGGCATCATCCATGTCCGAGGCATCGTCCAGCTCATATATGCCAAAATCTTCTTCGTGGTTTGTGAGTAACTCTTCTATATAATCATCCATGCATAGCTCCATTATGCTTAACCAACGCACAGAATGTGCTATTAGCTTGAGTGTTTTTTAACGTGCAGGTTTAGAGTGTAGATCAGATTTATTCATATTCCGATAAAACCAGATGCGATTTTATAGGTTTAATATGACGGAAACATGAATAATCAACACGATACGTTAGGCTTGCACTAAAAAACAAGCGCTAACGTTAAATGAAGTGGCGGAGCGGACGGGGCTCGAACCCGCGACCCCCGGCGTGACAGGCCGGTATTCTAACCAACTGAACTACCGCTCCGCTAAGAACGTGACTCTTTGGTGGGTGGTACAGGGATCGAACCTGTGACATTCGCCTTGTAAGGGCGACGCTCTCCCAGCTGAGCTAACCACCCAAGAAGAGAAGCGGAATTTTACGCATTTTATTTTCAAAGTCAAATAATTATTTCTCGGTCCTGCAAAAATCCAACACATTGATCAGCGTCCTTTTATTTCATCTTGAAGTGGACTATTACGCCGGATTGTTACTGTTCAAGATGCGCCAATTTTTTGCATACGGGCAGACGCTGCGAGTATGATGTCGCGACACCAAAGGCACGCCACACTTTCACTCGGTTTCGTGCTCGCCATCCCTTGTTTTATTGGAGTTTCCATTGGAAATTTTCAAAGAATTTCAGTTTGAAGCGGCCCATCACCTACCTCATGTGCCCGATGAGCACAAGTGTCGTCGGCTGCACGGCCATTCATTCATCGTCACTATTTATGTCAAGGGGGACGTTGGCCAACACAGCGGCTGGGTGATGGACTTTGCCGATATTAAAACCGCCTTCCGGCCCATTTATCTGCAACTGGATCATTATTACCTGAATGAAATTCCTGGCCTGGAAAATCCAACCAGCGAGAATCTGGCGCGCTGGATCTGGCAACGCCTGGCGCCCAATCTAAAAGGACTTAGCCGGATAATGATCAAGGAAACCTGCGAATCCGGCTGTATCTATGAGGGCGATTAAAACCCTACTACAAACGTTGCGCCCAAAAGAGCTTGATAGCGTCCTGCGCTTTTTCAAATACGCGACACCGGGCACCCAACTCCATAGTGAGTGGTCGCTGCGCACTGTAACTCGGCCACTCGCCTAAAGCCTCAGTGCTTGGATTGCCGCAATGGGCAAAGGCAAGCCAGGCATCCTGTATTTTCTCAGACATTTCACGCGCCCCTTGCCCGCCCCCTGTAAACAGGCGACCAAACCCGGAATCTACCTCACCAAAAACCAGAGGAATATCCGCCGCATGGGCTGCACCAAAAGAGCCCTGATTCCAGGTACACAGGTATTGATACACCGATCCGCCAAAGGCCGATTGCTGCTCGGCAATACGCAAGGAAGGCATGCCAAAGGCCTTGTCTGATTCAAAATCGCCATACAGATCCAGCAATTTATGACTGAAATGGGTGTCGGTGTCGGTAAAAAGACGTTGATCGTGGTAATAAGTGCGCAGAGCATCTTCACCGCTTCCCGGCAAGCTACGCTCAAATAATTTTTGCAACCCTTCAAGATCAAGATCTTTATATCTGTCAACAAAACTGCCCTTAACTCCCTGAGGCACTTTGAGGAAAAAGTTCCACTCCTGGGACATGGTCCCCAGCAAGATATTCGCGTCTATTTTGCTGGATTTAAAACAGTCCAGGGGCGAATGAGGCAATACGTCATCACCCACAACAGGGATCAGTGTCATGCCGTATAAAGGCATGGGATGTGCGTGCGCACCCCGTTGAACGCATTGTTTGAGCGCAACATGTTGTGCTTTGAGAAAATTTTCCGCTGGCAAGGTCCATAAAGCCTGATCATGACTCAATTCCAGCAAGGGCCAGTAAAGCGTTCTGAGACGTTCAGCTTCCGCCGAGGTCAATACATAATCGGGAGAACCACTTTGAATGATGGCATTTTTGACCAGCCCTTTTATTCGTGGCGAGGTCAACAATGCAGCAATACAGATGGCGCCGGCGGATTCGCCGAACAGCGTAATGTTCTCAGGGTCGCCACCAAATTCGGCGATATTGTCACGCACCCACTCCAGCGCCGCGATTTGATCACGCAGTCCAAGATTGCTATCAACACGGTCACCGTAGTATTCCTTCAGATGACCAAAACCCAATATACCCAGACGGTAATTAAGGGTCAGCGCCACGACATCACCACGCTTGACCAGTTGGGCGCACTGATACTGCGGCATACTTGCTGAACCGGACACAAAACTGCCGCCATGAATCCAGACCATTACCGGGCGTTTTTTGCGGTCAGCGGCCGGTGTCCAGAGATTCAGGTACAGACAATCCTCACTGGTCTTGCCGACAGGATTCATCGGGCTGACTTCTTGTATTGCCGCTGGCGGAAAGTGTTGCGCATCACGCACACCCTGCCAGCTTTCAGGTGCCAGCGGTGCTTTGAAACGCAAGGCCGCGACCGGCGGGCGGGCATAGGCAATGCCACGAAATTGCAGCAGGCCTTCGTGCTCAAGGCCACGGACTTTCCCATGGGTAGTTAAGACAATTGCATCCATGCTTTAAATCCCGCAGTTTGTTTAGTAAAAGAAAACGATGCTACTCACGGATCAATTTGAAATGCGAACGCGCCACCGCAATCGCTTTGGCCGGATCATCTTGCCAGGCAGTAATCTGGACATTGGCAATACGTTTGCCCAGCTTGACGATATCACAACGCGCATAGGTCTCCTGCGCCCGGCCTGATAAAATGTAATCAATATTAAAATCGATAATTTTAGGCATGCTGCTGGACTCCATTGTCCACATCAAACTGATAACCGCCGCATTTTCCATAAAGCCGGCAATCACCCCGCCATGCAAGGCCGGCAACATGGTATTGCCTATATTTTTTTCGTTAAAAGGTAAACGAAAAAGCAATGAACCTTGTTCTGTTTCCGAAAAATGCGCACCCAGAAAATGGGCATAAGGAATCATGGCAATTGCTTTATCGTAGTCTTTACTTGCGCGCACATCGGCAAAGAAATCTTTAACCCCGTCCATTAAGCCACCCCCTGCATTTTATTACTGGATGCCCGCATAAAGGTTGCCACACACGACGCCACCGGATCATTGCTGTCTTGCTGATAGGCGATGGCGCGTATAAAGGCAATCGTGTTGGTGAGTTTGTAACACTCAGCGGCCGCCTCAATACCCAAACCCGCCACCGCAGGTTTTAAATAATCAACACGCAAATCCAGCGTGGCGATGGCTTCCATTCGGGGCAACGCACAAAATGTTGCCATGCCACCGACGCTATCCATCAGCGAAAGAATAACCCCGCCGTGAATAATACCGGCTGCCGTATTGCCAATAAGCATCTCTTTATAGGGAATACGTAACACGGCTTTGTTACGGGCGGCCGATACCAGTTCCACACCCAGCTGTTGGGAGTGGGGAATATTGCCAAAAAATCCGTCTATCAATAAATTGCTGAAGTTAGGATTATCAATCAAATACGTACGTTCTTTTTTCTCAGACATTACACGGCCTTTTTCACATCAAATTTTTCAACGAGCCAGCTTTGCATATCCATTTAAGCAGGCGAATCTTAGACAGCCATCTACTTAAAAGCAACTTGATCCCTCCGCTCATAAAAAGATAATCCCTTAAAATTAACAGGTGATTTCTTGAGTTCTTTCATTCTTTTGTTAAGATTTTCAGGGCAACAGGCTCATACGCTGTACACTGTAAACATTCACGCTTGCCGAACGCCCTACTTGCCTAAGGCTCTGATATGAAAACGCACTCCACCACAGAACTTCAACAGGCTTTGCGTGATGGAAATTGGTCACTGATTTCAGCCGCCGCACTCAACCAATACCAGCAAGAACCTACACAGCTCTTGCAAATACTGATTTTTCTCCAGCAATCATTGGGCTGCATTCCTGAAGCGCTGCAAGAACAGATTGCATGCGATATCAATCAGCCCCGAAGCCACATCAAAGGTGTTATTGAGTTTTACCACTTCCTCAACGAACAGCCTCTCGGAAAATTTCGACTCCTTATCAGCAATAACATCACCGATAAGATGCAAGGCGCCGACCAAGTCGCCCAATGGCTGTGCTCGCGGTTACGGGTCAGCTTGGGGCAGCCCCGTGCGGATAGCCACGTGTATATTAACGAAACATCCTGCATTGGCATGAGTGATCAGGGACCGTCTTTACTGGTAAATGGTTTATGTATTCCCCGACTTAATCCGTCGTCGCTCGAACAGATTGCCTCCCTGATAGAAAAAGATCAGCCAATCGAACACTGGCCCGCTGAACTTTTTACCGTGACCAATCATGTTCATCGTAAGGACTGGTTTTTAAACAGCGTTTACCTCGAAGGCGAGAGTCTGAAAAAAGTAATGGCAGCAAAACCTGCCGACGTTTTGGCGGCTATAGAACAATCGGGCCTGTGCGGCCGAGGTGGTGCCGGTTTTCCAACGGCAAAGAAATGGCGTTTGTGTGCCCAAACACCTGCCGACCAACGTTTTGTGGTGTGTAATGCCGACGAAGGTGAACCCGGCACCTTTAAAGATCGCATGTTGCTCACCCATTACGCGCACAATGTTATTGAGGGTATGACGCTGTGTGCTCACCTGCTGGGTGCGCACAAAGGTTTTATCTATTTACGTGGGGAATACCGTTATTTACGCCCCGCACTGGAACATGTTCTGGCGGACAGGCGTAAAAAAAACCTGCTGGGGCCGTGTATTCTGGGTCAGACGCATTTTAATTTCGATATTAACATTCATCTGGGTGCCGGTGCCTATATTTGCGGCGAAGAGTCGGCCCTGATTGAATCACTCGAAGGTAAACGCGGCATTCCACGTAATCGCCCACCTTTTCCGGTAACATCCGGCTATTTGGGTTTTCCCACCGTAGTCAACAACGTTGAAACCTTTGCCATGGTTACAAATTTGTTAAGTGGCAATAATAACGTTGGCTTTGAGCAAATCGGCACTGCACACTCCAAGGGCAGCAAAATTTTGAGCATTTCCGGTGATTGTGCAAAACCCGGCATCTACGAATTCCCTTGGGGCGTGTCTATTCGTGACGTTCTAGCCGCGTGCGGTGCAGAAAATACCGCATTTGTACAAGCGGGCGGCCCTGCCGGTGAGTTTTTGGCGGCCTCACAATTTGAGCGAACGCTATGCTACGAAGATGTCAGCACCGGCGGTTCTTTTATGATATTTAACGAAAGCCGTCATCCTTTTGAGATCATCGCCAATTTCACCCAATTTTTTGCCCATGAAAGCTGCGGTTTCTGCACACCCTGCCGGGTAGGCACACAACTCAATCAGCAGCTTTTCCATAAAATAAGCACACGTGGTGCCGCCCCACGGGATCTGGAAAAACTGGCCGAACTGAACACCTTAATGGATAGTTTTAGTCATTGCGGATTGGGCAAAACAGCCAGCCATGCCATTCGCCAAGGGCTTGAGCACGCCCAGACCCGCCTGATACCCTGTAGCAATGCCTGGTCACCCGACTTCGATGTCAACCAGGCATTGCAGATTTCACGCACGCTACGCGCACAGCACACCGAAGGAAATGACTAATGTCTGAAAGTTTTACGCTTGATGGCCAAACCATTCCTTTCACGCCGGGACAAAGCATTATCGAAGCCGCCACCGACGCCGGTGTATACATTCCGCATCTGTGCCACAAACCCGGCTATAAAGCGCACGGCAGTTGCCGTTTGTGTTGCGTTAAAGTCAACGGACATTGGTGCTCGGCCTGCACCGAACCAGCCGTACATGATCAACACATCCAAAACAATACACCTGAAATCCAGCTCCAGCGTCGCCACTTAGTGCAACTGTTATTTGTCGAAGGCAATCACTATTGCCCTTTTTGCGAGAAAAGCGGCAATTGTGAACTGCAAGCGGTGGCCTACGACCTCGACATGCATGACGCCCACTTTACCCATCAATTTCCCCGGCGTGATATGGACGCTTCGCACCCCGAGGTTATTCTGGACAGGGACCGTTGTATTCAGTGCGAATTATGTGTGCGCGCCAGTCAGCAAGATGATCACAAAAATATTTTTGCACTCAGTGGCCGTGGACCGCATACACAGCTCATTATCAATTCCCCAAGCGGGCAACTGTTTGACAGTGGTATCTGTGCCAATGATGTGGCCATTGCGGTCTGCCCCACCGGCGCGCTGCTGCCACGCAAGCAAGCCTTTGCAATACCCATTGGTGAGCGATCTTACGACCACACGCCCATTTCACAACAACACAGTTCTCGACAACATAGCTCTCAACAACATAGTTCTCAACAACCTGGCTCTCAACAATCTGGTTCGCAACAACACAGCCACACCCTCAACGAGGACAACCCACCGTGACCACATCAGCGGCAGAATTACCGGCAAAAAAAATGCGGCTCGCCACTTGCTCCCTTGCCGGCTGTTTCGGCTGCCATATGTCCTTTCTTGATATTGACGAGGCACTGCTCACACTGGCCGACATAGTGGAATTTAATCGTTCCCCATTGACCGACATCAAACACGCCAGCCAGTGCGACGTGGGCCTGGTTGAAGGCGGTTTGTGCAATGCAGAAAATATCGAAGTGCTCAAGGAATTCCGCCAGCAATGTAAAATTCTGGTTGCCGTAGGCGCCTGCGCCATCAATGGTGGCGTGCCTGCGTTGCGTAATCATTTTGAATTACAAGACTGTCTCGAAGAGGTTTACCTGCGCGGGCGCGGTGTGGTCAATCCACAGATTCCTTCCGACCCCGAATTGCCTTTATTGACCGACAAGGTTTATCCCCTGCATGAAGTCGTTAACATTGATTACTTCCTGCCGGGCTGCCCACCACCGGCAGACGCTTTTCTGGAATTACTTACCGCCATTTACGAGCAACGTGAACCCCAGCTCGACTACATATTACGCCGTTTTGACTAAAGAGTGCCGAGATATGGACAGCCCCGACAACGTACCACGAACACCCGGCACCCCCCGCCGTATTGTGATCGACCCGGTCAGCCGGGTCGAAGGCCACGGCAAGGTCACACTGCTGCTTGATGAAAATAATCGTTTGCAAGAAGCACGGCTGCATATTGTCGAGTTTCGTGGGTTTGAAAAATTCATTGAAGGCCGACCCTACTGGGAAGTGCCCATTCTGGTACAACGCCTTTGCGGTATTTGCCCGGTGAGTCATCATCTGGCCGCCGCCAAAGCCATTGACCAGATCGTAGGCGTAAAACAACTGACACCTTCAGCCGAAAAAACCCGGCGTTTATTGCACTACGGTCAGGTCTTGCAATCGCATGCACTGCATTTCTTTCATCTTGCCTCGCCCGATTTATTATTTGGCTTCACCTCTGATCTGCATCAACGCAACATCATACAAGTGATCAAAGACCACCCCGATATTGGCCGCCAAGGCATTCAATTACGCAAATTTGGCCAGGAAATAATACAACTCATTTCAGGCAAACGCATCCACGGCGTTGTGGCCGTACCCGGCGGTGTCAATCGCACTCTCGATGCCAAACAGCGCGACTATTTGCGCGCCCAGCTAGATCACGCGTTAGAACTCAGCCAGAAAGCTGTTGCACTTGCCAAAAATCTCTACCTGAGCCATTACGATTTTCACCAACGCTTTGGCGCTATCGAAACCTCATTTTTAGGTCTCGTCGATGCTAACGGCGCACTGGAACTGTATGACGGCAAGATCCGCATCAAAAATAAAAACGGGGATATCTATAAAGACCAGCTCGACGCCACCCGTTATTTTGACTATATACAGGAAGAAGTTCGCAGCTGGTCGTATATGAAATTCCCTTTTCTTAGCGAACTGGGCATTGAAAACGGCTGGTACCGCGTGGGGCCACTGGCCCGTATCAATACCTGTGACCACATCAGCACTCCGCTGGCCGAACAGGCGCGCCAGGAATTCAGCCAGTTTCATCACGGCATGGCGCAAGCCCCTTTGGCCTATCACTGGGCGCGTATGATCGAATTACTGCATTGCACCGAAGCCATTGCCCAGATGCTGAATGACCCGGACATTGTCGGTAACGATCTTCTTGTAGAGGGTCAGTCCTGCGCTGAAGGCGTCGGCGTGATCGAAGCCCCGCGTGGCACGCTGTTTCATCATTATCAGGTGAATGAAGACGGCCTCATCGAGAAAGCCAATCTGATCGTATCAACCACGCAAAATAATCAGGCCATGAACAACAGCGTGCTCGCCGTGGCCAAAGAATATATCGATGGCCAGACCGTCACCGAAGGCGCGTTAAATCAAATCGAAGTTGCGATTCGCGCCTATGACCCGTGTTTGTCCTGCGCAACACATGCGCTGGGAAAAATGCCGCTGTTTGTTGAGCTGTTAAATCATCAAGGACAGAGGGTGTTTGCACAAAGGTCGCGGGGGGAATCTTAATTTTTTGGTGAACATATCGCGCTTGTTTG
>DAIRVL010000047.1:0-16266 GCA_036802845.1 Pseudomonadales bacterium
CAGCTAACGCAGTCACTATCTGGTGAAAACACGCCAACTGAAATATTGTTTAACGGGGGTGGTAAACTGTTAAAATTAAACGGCAATAACCATGTAATAGATTTACAATTTTCCGATCCAACCGTTAAAGAAATTGAAGCAACCGTCTGGTATATCAATGGTAGAAAGGAGCTTATTCGTACCAAAGTAGCCAATCGCGTAAATAACAAAGGCCGTTTCGTTTTTGAGCTTAAACGTGATGGTGAGTGGAAAAATATGAATTTTCTTTCTCTGGATCTGGCCCGACTAACGTCCTACAGTAAAGACCTCAAAGTTAAAGCCACCCTGTGTGAAGCGGAGTAAGTATTTATGTCAAAAAATCAGTATAGAAATCTGTGTTGTTTTATATTCGCACTTGTGGCCGCTTCATGGTCTGTTGTTTGCGTGAGCGCTACCAATTCAAGCATACGGGCACCTATAGGCTATTACCAGGCGGTAGAGCAAGTCACTGACACCAAAAGTTTTAGCTGTCCTGATATTCCTGTACCCTATACTGGAAAACTTAATTTTGACAGCAAATATGAAGGTGATGATGCGAGCAAAGATACCCTCAATAAAGGCGCCGAACTTCGTTATACGCGCGCAACAAAGTCTATTCGTTCGTATGAAGAAGGATTGATTAAACTGGCCAGTACCGTTGTAAAAAATGCTCGGGAAGACGCGCCCATGCAATGTATGGTGCAGTGGTATAAACGATGGGCTTCTGCCGGCGCCTTACAAGATCCTGATGCGAACAGCATTGGCAAAGCGGCCAGGAAATGGGCCTTAGCTACATCAGCCTCTGCATGGATGCGTGTCAAGTTGGCACAACCGGCCTCTTATAGAAAACTGTCCCCAAAAACGATAACAACAATTGAATCCTGGTTTGGTGTATTGGCGCACCAAGTTGTTCTCGATTACAGCCAGCGCAGTATTGATAATATCAACAACCATGATTACTGGGCCGCATGGGCTGTTATGGCAACGGCGGTTGTGCTCAACGATAGAAAGTTGTTTGCTTGGTCAGCGGATGTCTACCGTGTCGCCATGACACAAATTGATGCCGAAGGCTATTTACCCAATGAATTAGCCCGTCAGACCCGTGCATTGACTTATCACAATTTTGCTTTGCAACCTTTAGCCATGTTGCACGTATTTCTGGTTGCCAATCAACACGAGGTTGCTGAGTATCGTAAGGATCGTTTTATTTTGCTTGCTAAACGTGTTTTGCTTGGCATCACAACCCCCGCTTTATTTGCAAAAAAAACGGGGTATCAGCAGGTTGTAGACAATTTACCCTCAAGCAATTCATTGGCGTGGTTAGAACCATTTAATGCTGTTTTTCCCGGTAAAGAAAATACGCTCTGGATGGAAAAATTCAGTCCGCTTGTTTTTAGTCGTATGGGCGGCAATATGACCGAGATTTTTTCCGGAAACAGTCTGAAAACAAAAAAAGGAATTTCATCTCCTCTACCTCAACGGATTAGTCAATAATTTTTTATCATGTAAAAGTTATACATTCATCTAAAGGAGAAGAAAATGATACCTATAATTTTATCAGGCGGTAACGGTTCACGGCTGTGGCCTCT
Source organism: Pseudomonadales bacterium (assembly GCA_036802845.1). GTDB lineage: Bacteria > Pseudomonadota > Gammaproteobacteria > Pseudomonadales > UBA3067 > DAIRVL01. Next base: position 1,608 of record DAIRVL010000047.1, read on the forward strand.
TTCGCGTAAACAGTATCCGAAACAATTCCTGAAACTGATTGGAGACCAAACGCTGTTTCAGCAAACGATTACACGTGTTATGAACCAGGGCATGCAAAATCCTTTGGTTATATGTAATCACGAGCACCGCTTTATGGTTTCTGAGCAATTACTCGCACTGAATCAGGATACCGATGCCATTTTGCTCGAACCCTTTGGACGTAACACGGCCCCTGCTGTAGCTATTGCGGCAATGAAGTTATTGAACGAGGGGCGTGATGAATTAATGCTGATATTGCCCGCCGATCATGTCATTCTGAATACACAGGCCTTTAATAACGCAATCAACAACGCAGTGCCGGCGGCTGAAAAAGGCGAAATGGTTTTATTCGGCATTACGCCCGACAAACCAGAAACCGGCTATGGCTATATCAAAATCGCAGAAAAGAGTGATCATTTACCAGAAGACGTTTTTCCGGTGGCGCAGTTTGTGGAAAAGCCAAGCTTTGAACGTGCCTGCGAATTTCTTGCTTCCGGCGATTACTGCTGGAATAGCGGTATGTTCATGTTCAAGGCGAGTCGATATCTGGAAGAATTACAACAACACGCTCCCGATATTTTTGACACCTGCGCACTGGCACTGCAACAAAGTACGTTAGACAATGATTATATTCATATTGATAGAGACAGTTTTGAACACTGCCCTGAAGATTCCATTGATTACGCCGTGATGGAAAAAACCGATAGAGCCTGCGTGATCCCGCTCACGGCTGGCTGGAGTGATGTGGGCTCGTGGTCTTCTTTGTGGGACGTACATGACAAGGATGCCTCTGGCAACGTGCTCAAAGGCGATGTTTTAGCCTTCGACAGCAAAAATTGTTTTGTTACCGCCGAAGGAAAACTGATTACCCTGCTGGGCGTCGAGGACCTGGTGATTGTAGAAACCAAAGATGCGGTGATGGTGGCTGCAAAAGACCGCGTGCAGGATGTTAAAAAAATTGTAAACAGCCTTAACGAAGCATCACGTAATGAAGCTCACTCTCACCGGGAAGTTTGTCGTCCCTGGGGCAGTTATGACTCGATTGATACGGGTAACCGGTTTCAGGTGAAACGTATTACCGTCAAACCCGGCGCCAGTCTTTCACTGCAAAAACATCATCATCGTGCAGAACACTGGATTGTGGTCTGTGGTACGGCGCAGGTTACCTGTGACGACAAAATATTTCTGCTGACAGAAAACCAGTCGACCTATATTCCTATCGGCTCGGTGCACCGTCTGACTAATCCTGGCAAAGTAATGCTGGAAATGATTGAGGTCCAATCCGGTGGCTATTTGGGTGAAGATGATATTGTACGGCTGGAAGATGTCTATGGTCGCTCTGAAAAAATGGATGCAGTGACCATGTAAGACGGACGATTCCCGGTAGGCTTGAGAAACACTTCGAGTCTGCCCTGCATGACCAGCTTCTAAAAAATTCAGAATTCACCAATAAAACAAGATAATTTTTCGTTGTTTCATTTGTTTTTATATCGTACAAAAAAGGCCAGGCTTTGTTTGATCACTTCATTACGGATATTGTCTTGCTCCATGAGTAATTGGTGTTTTGCTCCGGGAAACATAGACACACTACAGTGCGCAGCCTGTTGACATACGTCTGCTTCACTCGCGGGATCAACGACAGTTTCATCACCGGCCTGCAATACCAGCAAGGGTGTTTTAATCAACTCAGCACGTGGCATAATCCAGAAACCAATATCCAGCGCTTCCTTGAGCCAACGATGGGTCGGACCGGCAACGATAAGCGCATTGTTTTCTTTCCATTCCTGTTGCGCATAGTCATAACGCGCTTCACTGGTGGTCACCTCATTAAGCACAAAACTTTGTTGCCAATCCTCTGCTGATCGACCCAGCGTATACGATTCACCCTGCCCCACAAATATAAAAATGTTCAGCAGTTGATAGGCCACAGCGGGAAGAATGTTGCCCGTAGAGGCCTGAAACATAGGGCTGGAAGCGACCATCGCCGTGACCGATTCAGGGTGTTCAATGACATAGCGCGTAGCTATTGCCCCTCCCATGGAATGCGCAAGAAAATAGGTATTATCTGCGCCAGTGGTTTTCACAACCGTGTTCATAAACTGTTCAAGATCGCTCACATAATCCTTGAAGTGATTAACGTAACCCTTGCGTGTGTCTGTCAACAGCCGTTCTGATTCGCCTTGCCCCCGGTGATCATAAATAAAAAATCGGTAACCTGATAAACGCAGATCATAGAGTAATTCGGCGTACTTACGCATAAATTCAGTACGTCCAGAAATAATCACTACATTGCCCTTAACCGGGCCGTCTGAAGGTTCAAAAATCCGGTAGTGAATATGGACTTGATCCGGGGTGATCATTACACCCTTCGTGGCACTTTCAAAATAGGGAATAGCCCGTGTTTTGAAGCTGTGCGGCAGACTCGATTCATCCAATGCAAATGCCGGCATTGCTGCGGTAAACACAAAAAAAATCGTCCACAGCAATACGGTTTGAATTTTTAAACGCATCATAATAAACACATACATTTGGGTAAGATTCAGCGACTTCCTTTTGGCAACCTGTTAGCTTGCTTTAAGCTGTGACCAGGCTCGCTCAAGGCGAATAGTATGAGAACGGTCACTGAACATAAGCACCGCCTTGTCACGCAACCATCGTTTATATACCTGCTCATCGGACAAACGCCAATACTCACTGTGCTCTGTTTGTTCAACCAGGGCTTTCAGCTGCACACGCAGTCCATTCAAAAGCAACTGATTAGTGGGCGATTCAGGGTTTGCATAATCAGCGCTTTGAACTGCATGTAAAAGTAGCAAACACTGCTCGATAAAGGCGGCAGGCCAGTCATAGAGACGGGCTAATCGCAGTAAATAACACAGACCAGCCGCCATCACAAAAAATGCTTCAAGCGGTGAAAAGGGTTTTACATGGTCGGCGTAACCATCACCGACAAGCACCGATTGCGCCGCACAAAAACACTGATCCAGGTGCAGCCGTCCCTTTTGCAGTTCCGACATAAAGGGCAAGACCTTGTCTTCTTCGATGCGCACCCCTTTATTTGTGGCTTGAATCACTGCAATTCTAATGCTGGGTCGCTCCAAATCCTGAGTAGTATCACGCGCGGCCACGAGCAAGACCTCCGCTTGCTCTGCACCGGTGACAAATGTTTTGCTGCCGCTGAGTTGAAAACCCTGTTCAAAAGGCTCTATTCGAGTTTGCATTGCTTTGGGCTTGCTTCCCCCTTGTTCACTGACACAAAACGCAGCGAGTTGCTCCGGGTTCAGAAAAGGAAATTGTTTTTGCAAAGCAGACTGATACGCGGCTAAAAAGGCAAATGCAAGACGATCAGCCATAAATCCCCCGGCCATGGCCCGGTCAAGAGGCTCGCTCCATGTCTTCATACGAGGAGGAATCTGTTTTTTCCATTCAACAATGGAGACTTGCTCACTTTGAACAAGCTCAGAGCTGTCTGATTTAAAAAACAAATGCACTAATTCATTATTTAACAAGGGCCTCTCCCACTGAACAACCAACAATTATCTTGCCTATTAAAACTTGTATCCTGTTTTATTTTGTCTTTAATTAATAGACCTATACCCTTAATAGCCATACATTCTGAACCCCGAGACGACAGTGACAATGTATCAAATCAGAAACAAGAACGCTGGAAAAGAAGCCGTTTGGATTGTACCGCCAAAAATATCAATAGGCAGTGCCAATGACAATGCGCTTATCCTTAAAGAGGCCGGCATACAAGCACACCATGCGCAGTTGCAAATTAAAAATGACAAAGTCTATTTATTGCCGATAGACAATGCCAAGGATATTTGGGTAAACGGAAACGCGTTTATTAACGCCATTGAATTGCATGTGGGTGATGTAATCAAACTCCATAACACCGAACTTGAATTGCTTTTACCCGAATACGATAACAATGCCAATGAACTCCCGCGACTGGATTCTAATGTAGATAAATGGTTTCTCGAAACGCTTAATGGCGACAACAAAGGAAAACGACTCAAGTTAAAAAAATCGACCGTTATTGGTCGTCTGGAAAATTGTGATATACAACTCCACGATGAAAAAATGTCGCGACAACATGCACGTCTGGATATCATCGGTGGCGCACTCAAGATCACAGACATGGGCTCTGCCAATGGCTGTTTTATTAATGGCAGCAAAGTAACCAGTTGTTATGCCCGAGCGGAAGACCATCTTAAAGTAGGTGAAAGTGAATTCAGAATAATCGGACCCTTTCTTGATAGTGAAAAAACCACAATTTCCGAATCGCCGCTCAAACAAACAAAAACACATCCGGTAAAAAGTGAAACACCCGTTGAAAAACCCAACGTTGTACCCCTGCGTAAAGAACAAGCCCTTAAACCCAAATTAACTGCAAACGATACAGAAAACAAAAACGTAACAAAGGCCCCGCTCAATACCCAATGGTGGTTAATTACACTAGGTTTAGTGTTGATTGCTGGTTCACTTGTTTACTTATTACTTATGGGCCAGAAATAACAGGACACATCCCAAAACTTAATTGCCATTTGCCTCAAACCAGGCAAGTACTTCAGCGTAATTTCCACAAAACACCACCTTGTTTTGTTTCTGACTCAACTGGTAGTCATACATTTTGTCATAGTAATGAGTGAGCAGATCGGCAATCCATTGTTCATGAAATAATTTACCTCCGCGCCCATCAGACGATAATGCGTCCTCGGCCAGCGCCGAACGCATCAGATGTTCAATTCTGTCATGTGCACTGCCACCCAAACGTTTTTTTATTTTTTGCAAACTCCCTAATAAATACAGCGCCTGTTTGTTTTCAGCTTCCGGGCCGTGTAACAAGATCCCGTTATTAATTCCACAAACATACTCCTGATAAATTGCATTCACACGCTCGCTAAACTCGGCCCTTAATAACACCATGGGGGCACTGCGAATCTTTGATAATAATTCCAAAGGAACAGCGCAGCGCCCGATAATCCGTCCTTCGTCCTCAAACACAAATGAACGACAGTTTTGATGGTTCTTCTTGAGTACATCCACAGCCAATGCATTTTCAAAGTTAATCTGACTGGGCTGGGCTTCAGCCCGCTGACCAAAACTCGAACCACGGTGTTTTGCATAACCTTCAAGATCAACACCACCACGCAGCTGATTAATGACGGTAGTTTTACCAACACCGGTATAACCACCCAAAACAAAGACTTCACGTTTATTTGTCAGGGTTTCAAATTGCTTGAGCAAAAACGTTCGCATGGCCTTATAACCACCGGGAATCAGCGGAACATCTATGCCCTGTTCCGCCAGCCACTGCTGTGTTGTTCGCGAGCGTAATCCACCACGGAAACAATACAAATGTGCCTCAGGATGTTTTTGCAAATAATAACGCCACTGTTCAATGCGTGCGGATTTTATGTCACCCGAAATAAGTGTATGGCCCAATTCAATAGCGGCCTCCTGTCCAAAGGTTTTGTAACAAGATCCCACCTCGCTACGTTCTTCATCATTAAGTAAAGGCAGATTGGTGGCCATTGGAAAGGCACCACGAACAAATTCCACCGGTGCACGCACATCAAGCAAAGGAAGGTCAGACACAAAAAGGTGGCGGTAATATTCTTCTAACTCTGTATCAATCATCGTCACATCAAACTATAAAAATAAAACGTAGAAACAAAAAAGGCACCCCTGTTACCAGGGATGCCTTCTGCACAAAACGCGCTTGAAAATCAGACGCCGACTTTGGTTTTCTCCATACCCATTACCGCAGCACCCTTGGCACCCAAGGGCGCAGCAACGTCAAAGTCTGCCAGATGACTTTGTATCGCTATTTTAGCGGATGCTTTGGCTTCTGATTTACGATCTATTAACAACAGCATGGCGGGCAACAAGGCAAAATCAAGCACCAAAGCCATCACAATAATGGCCGACATCATGATGGCCATGGTCTGGTTGGGCACAAAACTGGAGAACATCAATACCAATTGCCCTGACACTAACGCAGCAGAGGTGGTGAAAAGCGCAGTACCCGTTGAAGAAAAACAATAAAACACAGCTTCGTCTGGCGTTTTACCGTATTCTCGCGCCTTCATATATTTGGAGAGGAAGTGAATCGTATCATCCACCACCAACCCCAGCGTAATACTGAAGGTAATCGCCGCTGCCTGGTTAACCTCACCTACAAAATAACCCCAAGCGCCATAGACCATGGCGGCGGGGAATACATTGGGTACCAGACTAATAAGACCATATTTCCATGATCTAAGACCAATGATGATGGTCAAAGTTATTGCCATAAAAGAGAACACCGAACTGCCCAACTGATCCTGCACAATAATACTGCCGATATTGGCGAACATCAGTGAACGGCTACCACCTCCCGTATAAGCGTATTCAGGCGCATTTTTTTCCCACCATGCCTGTGCTTGATGGTTAAGTTCAATCAAACGGTTATTGGTAATAGTGCCCAGATTAATCATCAGTCGCACAGACGAACGATCAGCATCAAGATCCCGGGTTAAATCATTGCCTGCGGGTAAAGACATTTCATACAGCAGCATGTACTGCGATGCCAGTTCTTTAGACTCGGGTATTACTTTAAAAGCCTCATCGTCATTGTGCATGGCTTTATTAAGCATTTTAGCAATTTCAATATAAGAAAAGACATTAACCACGCTTTCCTGTGCACGTAACCATTCAGAGAATTGATCCACTTTAGCCATAAACGCTGGATCATTTGCCCCACCCTCCTGCTTCGACTCCAGTGAAAAAATAATGTACTGGAAACCTGACAAGTGTTTATCGGCAAAATCCACCGCCTTTGCAAGAGGTGTCGAGTCATCAAAGTATTCAATAATGTTATCGTTTAATTCATTTCTGGGGATAAACGAGCACGTTATGACAACCGCTATAAGATTAATCCAGACAATCGTTCTGGGATGTTTAATTACCACACGTGCCCATTTTTCCATCAACGCTGTCATTTCAATGGGTTTTTGCGTTGGCTGCATGGGGAAAAACAGCACCAGACCAGGCAGGAAAATAAAGGTATAAATCAAAGCAATCGTAACGCCTATCACCGTAATGTTGCCAAAATCCTGAAAGGCCGGCGATGAATTAAAATTCATACTGATAAAGCCAAACATGGTCGTAACACTGGTCAAAATAATTGCTATAAAACCGGTTTCGATACTGTGTTTCATGGCATCAATTTTAGACATGCCCTGCCTGAAATAAACAATGTAAGAAGTAATCAGGTGAACACTGTCAGCAATCGCCAGAATCATAATCATGATAGGTGCCATCAGTGAGGTAGGTGTCAGGTTGAAACCTAACCAACCCGCGATACCCATAGCCAAGGTGTTAGACACGATAATAATTAAAATTGTACCCAGCACCGCCACGGCTGAACGTAAAATAAATCCGAGGGTAACGAAGGTCACTACAATGGTGAGCGGAATCAAAAAGCGCAAATCTTCTTTAACCACAGAAACCATGGACGCTTCCAGTGAAGGCCCGCCCATAAAATGCACTTCCATGCCGGGATTCTGTTTTTCCAGATCGGCCTGAATGCCTTCGAGATAATGAACGGCTTCAGTCACAGCGGGCAGACGATTGACCGGATTAGCAGGCAGAGCAAACGTAACCACCATGGCTGTTACATTTTCAGCTTCAGATACCAGCCCTTTTTTCAGATAGGCGTCTTGATGCGCAAACTGCTGAATGGATCGAATATCGTCTTCAGTCAGTAAATTAGCATCTTCAACCAAGGGCTCAACCGTAAAGGTATCGTCGGCCGATGACGATTTGTTATAACTGGTTAAGGAGTCGACGCGAATGGAATATGGGGTTTGCCAGAGTTTATTAGTTAATTCCTGAACCAGAACCAGCGTTTCTTTAGTAAAAACTTTGTCATTGGCAGGTTTGATAAGAAAAACAACATTATCAGCCTGAAGAAATTTTGATTCGATGGTATCAAGCGTCATCAAATCGCTATTATCTTCACCAAACATATGCCGAAAATCACCATTAAACCCGATTTTTGATATGCCGCTTGCGAAGACAATCATCAAAACGATGCTTGCAAGTGTTATTGGATTCCTTTTCTCTACTAACCAATTTGCAATGGACTTGATCATAAATTATCCCTTTTTTAATACTGATAGAGAGCACGCTCCAGGCTTTTGAGTTGGCACCCAAAAAACATCCGGTCGTTGTAATTTTTCTGTTACGGCCTATAGCATAGGTCTGTCAGATATGCGGCAACACGAATTTAAAGTACAGATGGACCGCCTCTCATACCTGACTGTCCGGCATACTACCGCTTAACAAAGCCATTCACCAGTATTTTTAAACGAATGTTTGAATTAAATTTAACATGCATTCCCCCTGAAATGCGGGTACATTTTATTATCTTTTTTTGGCCATTAATCGGGCAAAGTTATCACATTGAATTTGCCCTTGGGCATAACACACAAGCTCTCTATTGTTGATTTATTCGTTCGGAGTAATGATGAATTCACACCACTTAGCACATGATTCCTTGTGGCAAGCCATACGCGATGAGGCTGTATTGTTAACGAAAGACGAACCCTTTCTCGCCAGTTTTTTTTATTCCACCATTCTTAATCACGATACGCTGGAAGCCGCTGTCAGTTTTCATCTATCAAACAAGCTCGACAGCCCCACCATGCCGGCGATGGTCATTCGGGAAATTATTCAAAATGCGCTGGCGGCGGACCCTGCTATTTTGGATGCGATCCGTTGTGACATCAAAGCAATAAAAGAGCGTGACCCCGTGTGTCGCAATTTATCGACCCCCTTCCTTTACTTTAAAGGTTTTCATGCCTTGCAAGCCTACCGTATTGCCCACTGGCTTTGGCAGCATGGTCGGGAGTCCCTGGCTCTGTTTTTTCAGAATCAGATTTCTGTGGTATTTGCTGTTGATATTCATCCCGCCGCCAGAATTGGCTGCGGTGTGATGCTGGACCATGCCACCGGCATTGTTATTGGCGAAACGGCCGTTGTTGAGGACAATGTGTCGATCTTGCAAAACGTCACACTGGGCGGTACCGGAAAAGAAGTGGGTGATCGTCACCCCAAAATACGCAAAGGTGTCTTGATTGCGGCGGGCGCCAAAATACTGGGCAATGTGGTAGTGGGTGAAGGCGTTAAAGTGGGCGCAGGCAGTGTGGTACTTAAAGATGTGCCCCCGCATGTAACCGTTGTGGGTGTTCCAGCCAAAATTGTCGGCAAGCCTGGCGTAGAACAACCGGCCCTTTCGATGTGTCAAACGCTTTCTGAAAACGAAGGCGGTCAGTAAAACTTATTGAACAAGATTCGAGGCAGGCTCTTTAAACTGAAGCGTGGCCAAACGGGAGTAAAGCTCACTGGAGGCCATTAATTCATTATGATTACCCATTTCAACCAAACGTCCTCGATCAAATACCGCAATCTGGTCGGTATGGACGACGGTTGATAAGCGATGGGCTATGACAAATGTTGTGCGCCCTTCCATAAGTTTTTCTAGTGCCTTTTGTACTTCGTGTTCGCTTTCAGCATCCAGCGCACTGGTAGCTTCATCCAATAACAATATTTTTGGATTTTTAAGAATCGCCCGTGCAATGGCAATACGCTGCCGTTGCCCGCCTGATAAACGCACGCCCGATTCACCCAGCTGACTGTCATAACCTTGCGGCAAGCGCTGGATAAATTCCTCGGCATAGGCCGCCGTGGCCGCCGCGATCATTTCTTCTTCTGATGCCTCGGGTTTGCCATAACAAATGTTTTCTCTGACCGTGCCGGTAAACAAGGTCGGCAATTGCGGCACAATGGCAATGTCACGCCGCAACTCTTCCAGCGTCAAATCACGGATATTAATGCCATCAATGTAAATTCCGCCGTTTTGCGGATCATAAAAACGCAACATAAGATCAAAGAACGTGCTTTTCCCGGCACCCGAAGGCCCCACAATAGCGATGCGCTTTCCTGCGTGTACTTTTAGCGAAAGATCACTTAAAGCAGGATGATCGGGGCGGGATGGATAGATAAAACTCAAGTTTTTTATTTCAACTTCACCCTGATGATTCTGTGGCAAGGACAGCGGCGAAACCGGATCAAGCAACAGGGATTCCGTATTAAGCAACTCCACCAGACGATCAGTTGCCCCGCCAGCGCGTTGCAACTCACCATAGACTTCAGAAATTGCCCCCAGCGACATGGCGACCAAAATCGCATAAAACACAAAAGCGGCCAGATCGCCGCCGCTGATGGTGCCATTCAAAACGTCTCGCCCACCGACCCATAGCATGGCGCCAATAGCGCCCAGAACCAGCGTAATAGCAACAGCGATCAAGATAGAACGCACACGAATTCTAATTACAGCCGTATCAAAGGCTTGTTCCGCAAAACCAGAAAAATGCTTTTTTGCCATGTTCTGTTGATTAAAGGCATGCACTGTTTTGATATTTTTTAATGATTCGCCCACATAGGTGCTGACATCGGCCACTTTATCCTGACTCTCGCGCGACAAGGTGCGTACACGTCGACCCACTATTAAAATGGGAAACACTATAAAGGGCATTGAAACCAGAATAATCGCTGACAGTTTGATATTGGTGATGAGCATAAGCGCCACACCACCAATCATCATAATGATGTTACGCAGGGCAATTGAAATCGACGAACCGAGTACCGATTGCAACAAGGTGGTATCCGTTGTGATGCGTGATTGAATTTCACCGCTCAGGTTGGTCTCAAAAAATCCGGGATGGAGTTCAATAACATGATCAAAAACGGCTTTGCGAATATCGGTAATCACACGCTCGCCAATCCATGAAACCAGATAAAAACGCGTGAACGTGCCAATCGCCAGCGCCAGGGTCAAACCAAAAAAACCAATGATGGTCACGGTTAAATTTTCAATAGACGTGGTTGCCAGACCCTGATCAATCAGCACACGCACACCCTGCCCCATAGAAAGCATAACGGCGGCAGTAAACACCAGCGCAATCAGTGCGATAACAATTCTCAAACGGTAAGGGGCGAGAAACTGACTTAATTGCGTTAAACGGGAAAGTGCTTGCGGTGGCGTAACAAGGGTTTCAGACGTATTGACTGACAAGGCCTATCCTCAAAAAAAGCATTTAAAAAACCAAAAAAGTATTTAAGCAACCCAACAATATTTAAGCAACCCAATAATATTTAAACAGCAAAGCATATCCACATACTGGGTTTATTGCCTTTGTCTGTCACCTGTAATCAGGCCTTGGGCAAACAAAAAAGAAGCGCGTGCCAGGCAACAACACCCATCAGCTGCGTCACAGAAAAAATGCAGTCTGACCAAGTCGCCAATACTAACCTAAATCAGCGCCATCAATGAATAAATTTAACACTCAGTGCCAAGGTATCTGCATTCCATAACACTTCGTTGAGACGCGTGGAGACTGTTTCACCTGTTGCCAAATACAAGGTATCCCGTCCATTTTCAGCCTGCCAGCGATCTGCCCGATAACCTAAAGCCAAGGTGAGTTTTTTTGCCTGCGGGAGATCAAACGAATAAGCATAAGAGGCATCTATAACCAGACCTTGCCCCTGGGCCTGATGATCAAAACTTTTCGGATGCATAAAGGTATCACGCAGGTTCCAGTTTGCTTCGGCATAATAAAGCGCTTGATGCGCTTCGCTTCTTATTTTTAATGCGTGTCGCTCATAGGCCAGTTCTGCACTCAAACCCAGCCATGGGCCCTGCCATTCGCTTTGATAGGTACTATTGAGCCCTTCGATTGAGGCTGAAGACGTGTTCTGATCAACAACCTGAATGGCATTTTGTTTGCGCAAATGCTGTTGATGCAGTGAATACCCCAACTCAAGCGCGCTGCTGAATGACTGCACCTGCAACACCGTCCAACCTAAAGACGCGCTGTAGTCAGCGACAAAATCACCGGTGTTTTCAGACAAACTACGACTGTATTCCTGGGTTCGATTATCGCCACTGTAATCAGAATCGCGGGTCAGGCCATCGCTAATCGTTCCTTTAAACAAACGACCCGAAAGAAAAAAATCTTCTAACCAGCCGCCATCAAATTCGACTGAACTGGACAGATCAACGCCTCGTATACGCAAACCCTTGTAATCCAGTTCCGATAAAACGCTGGGGCCCACGCGACCACTTAAATCGTTTGCAATGCTCCAATACACATTGTCTGTTCTTTGCGACATACCAAGCACTGCTTTTAACGTAACATCGCGCCACAGTGAAAAACCTGTAACGTCATCAGGCTCAAAATCACGCTCGCTGTCGTCATGTTTGTCACGCTCTCGCTGACGAACAGGCGGTCTGTCTACCAAGGCAAGCATTAAATCTGTATCAAGCGCGCTGATCTTTTTATAAAGATCGCTGTCTGAGCTCGCGTTCTGAATGGGCACTGGTTGATTAGCCATGTTGACCGCGTTTTTATTTACGGCCAAAGGCGAGAGCAGCGTATTTTGTTCTTCAGCAAGTGCCGTAAGAGACAAGGAAAAGAATAATGATACAAGTCCAACACGTGAGTGATTCATGAGCCTACCCTTAGCAACACTGAACAACATAGCCATCCTTGTCATGTCTCATAACGATTTGTCGACAAAGCGATTTGTGCAGATATCAAAAATTAAAAAAGAAGCACCGGAGCACTTTTATCGTCTTGAAACATTGCGTTTCGTGTCAGTCAGGCGATATAAAAATCAAAGCCTCAAGACGAATAAAAGCTGCGGTGTTAATGAAAAGACTAGGAGAGGAATGCTCAAGCGCAGGTAACAAACGGTTAATTTTCGTACACGATTTGAGCGTTTTGGAACAGGTTAAAGTGTATGCAAGTCAGCAGACTCATCAAAAGCCATGTCACACTAAGACAATAACAATCAGAAGTTTTTAAGTATCTTTACCGAAGAAAAGCCAATAACTAAATTTCAGCCCACTGATTTTGATATTTCGCGACATTAATAAAAAATAATTCAATTTGTCGTAATAATACATTTAAAATACTAAAACATTGCATACCGCACGGCTTATGGCTCTTGTGAGAGAAGCGCTCTTGCGATAGTGTGGTAACACTTTTAGTTCAAAGTCTGAAATGCGATTAACAAGCTCAAAAAAATAATAACTATCGCTTTCTGCAGTGTTAAGCAGATAGTTCTAACCATTAAAAATACCCACAAAGGAAGGTGTAATCATGGACAAACACTCTGCGAGCCAACAAACTATTTCGCTCAATCCCGTCACCGTACCCAGTTTGATTAATATCGCCATCAAACATGGCGTCAGCGCCCACACCCTGCTAAACGACGTGGGCATTTCACCCAGCATTGTAAGCGACCCCAAAGCCACCATTAAGCTCGGTCAATTGAATGCGCTCTATCAGGAATGCGGTAAAAGCATGGGTGACCCGGCCTTTGGTTTGCGCATGGGTAGCATGACCCGTATTGATTCACTCAATTTAGTCGGTTCGCTAATTGGCACCTCCTCCACACTCAGTCATGCGCTTGATCACTACCACCACTTCCGCGAATTAGTACACCCCTTCATGGATTTTGATGTCCATGTAGAAGGCAGAGAAGCGGTGATTTCCTATTCCCCCAGTATTAATAACGAAATCACGCGCCAAGCCAGCTATTGCGAAATGTTTCTTGCGGGCCTGCACAAAATTTTTTCTGAATTAACAGCCAAACCCTTCAAGTTAAACCGAGTGGAATTTGACTACCCGCAACCAGAACACGCCTCTGTGTATACCTCAGTGTTTGAAACGCCGGTTTATTTCCAGCGATCACGCTCTGCCATTATTTTTGATGCAGCACTGCTTGAGCAAACCCTTTCCGGCAGTTATCCAGAACTCAACGAAAGTTTTGAGCATCAGGCTGAAACTTATCTTATGGAGCTTGATCGAAGCAAAAGCGTTGAAAAACAAATTATTCGCTACTTACAAGAAAACATGGGCGTGCGCCCTATCTCTATGCAAGATGCAGCACGGCGGCTGAACATCACCACACGCACACTGCAACGCCGGTTAAAAAAAGAAAAAACATCCTATGTGAATATTAGAGAATCCATCCGTTTTGAGCATGCACAACGTTATCTGGTAGAAACCACCATTAACATTGACGAAATAGCCAACCGACTGGGCTTTTCAGAGCCCACCAATTTTTACCACGCCTTTAAACGCTGGGCCGATATATCCCCCGGAGAATATCGAAGAAATATACGCAAAGATGAAAGACAGGCGATGCGGGCTTGAGTATCAGACTTCTACGGAACTGTATAATTATAAATTGCTTATATGGTTCCGTGATTCAAGGCAGAATTTACGCAAAAAGATGCTTTACACTCAAACGAATTCTTCCCGTAAATAACAAGCCAACTTATCATTTTCAATTAAATTCTCATGTGCGCCGTTAACCGGTTTTACTGTCAGATTTCCTTTAATAAATTCAAGCCATCCGGTTTCTAAATTTTCAGAATTTTTAGAGTCATCTGTAGCTTTAAAATACAGAACATCGCCATAAAAATGTTTTGATGGACGATACACATCCAAGGCTTTCAAATGAATGGCCTGAACATGCAGGTACCTTAATGAATAAGGAAGTTGAAAACCGAAGGCT
>DAIRVL010000048.1:0-16107 GCA_036802845.1 Pseudomonadales bacterium
CGATTCGTGAAGGCGGACGTACAGTGGGTGCCGGTGTTGTTGCTAAGGTAATTGAGTAGTTAATTGCAATTAGTACTTGCAATTAGGCTTTAGAGTAAGTTATAGTTTGCGCCCTGTTAATAAGGGCGCCAAACAATCCAGGCATAGTTCTGGAGACTGTTAGATTTTTCACTACGCTCAGCGCATTTGTGGGTGTAGGTGTTTTTTACATTTTGACGCCATAATTTGGAGTTTGGTAGCGATGTCAAACCAAAGAATACGCATAAGACTGAAAGCATTCGACCACAAGTTGATAGATCAGTCATCGCTCGAAATTGTTGAGACTGCAAAAAGAACCGGGGCGCAAGTATGCGGACCAATTCCTTTGCCTACTCGAAAAGAGCGTTTTACTGTGCTGATATCGCCGCATGTTAATAAAGATGCAAGAGATCAGTATGAGATCCGAACCTATAAGCGTTTGGTTGATATAGTAGAGCCTACGGATAAAACTGTTGATGCTTTAATGAAGCTCGATTTAGCTGCGGGCGTGGATATTAAGATTAGTTTAGGGTAGGCATAAGGGGTTAAACCGATGACTATAGGTTTGGTCGGGCGTAAATGTGGAATGACAAGGGTATTTCAGGAAAATGGGGCGTCAGTTCCGGTTTCCGTAATTTCCGTAATTCCCAACCGTATTACGCAAATTAAAACGCAAGAGAATGACGGTTATGTTGCGGTTCAGGTTGTTGCTGGCGAAGCAAAGCCCTCAAAAGTTAACAAGCCTCAAGCTGGAATTTTTGCAAAGGCATCGGTAGGTGCTGGCAATTTCGTTAAAGAATTCCGGCTTTCAGCAGAAGAAATTTCTGGGTATAAGCTTGGTGCGTCGCTTTCGGTGGATTTATTTTCTCCAGGCCAAAAAGTGGATGTGCGAGGCGTGTCAAAAGGTAAGGGTTTTGCAGGTGCGATTAAGCGTTGGAATTTTTCTATGCAAGATGCGACGCACGGAAACTCGCTTTCGCATAGGGCTCCTGGTTCAATTGGACAAAATCAAAGCCCTGGGCGTGTATTTAAGGGTAAGAAGATGTCGGGCCATATGGGATCAAAAAATGTGGCCGTTCAATCTTTAGAGATTGTAAGGGTGGATCTTGAAAATAATCTGCTGCTCATAAAAGGCGCCATACCAGGTGCGACTGGAAGTGATGTAATAGTTTCTAGTGCTGTTAAGGTCCGCTCCTAGGGAGAAGTAAACAATGAATTTGAATACTACCACTGGCGAAACGATAACTGTCTCTGAAGTCGCATTTGCTAGAGAGTTTAATGAAGCGTTGGTTCATCAGGTTGTAACTGCCTATTTAGCGGGTGGGAGATCGGGCACAAAAGCACAAAAGACCCGGTCAGAGGTGAGTGGTGGCGGCAAGAAGCCGTGGAAGCAAAAGGGCAGTGGTCGAGCGCGAGCTGGAACAATAAGATCCCCTTTGTGGCGATCGGGTGGTACTACCTTTGCGGCAAAACCAAGATCGTATGATCAGAAAGTCAACAAGAAAATGTATCGTGGTGCAATGCAGTGCATATTCTCTGAGTTATTACGAAGTGATCGAGTGATTCTTGTAGATGAGTTTTCGGTTGCTGAGCCAAAAACAAAGCTGGCAATAAGTGCTCTTGAGAAGCTAGGGATCAAGAAGGGTCTGGTTGTTGTAGGTGATCTTGAGTCGAATCTCTATTTGGCCATAAGAAATATTCCGCATATAAGTGTTCTAGATGCTGCAAGTTGTGATCCGGTTAGTCTTGTAGCAGCCGAAAAAGTATTGATTACAGTAGATGCGTTAAAAAGAATTGAGGAGTCCCTGGTATGAACCAAGAAAGAGTATACCAGATAATTTTGGCGCCACATGTAACTGAAAAAGCATCTGGTATTTCAAAGAGTAATCAGGTCGTATTTAAGGTAAGGCCGGACTCTAATAAATTAGAAATCAAGAAAGCTGTTGAGTCACTTTTTAGCGTAAAAGTTAAAGAAGTTACGACGGTGAATGTTAAAGGTAAAAAGAAGCGGTTTGGACGTGCGCTTGGTGTGCGTAGTGACTGGAAAAAAGCCTATGTAACCTTGCACGAGGGCTTTGAAATAGACTTCGTGGGTGTTGAATAGTTTAAGGAGAGTCAAGGTGGCGATTGTAAAGTGTAAACCTACGTCTCCAGGTAGACGATTCCTTGTGAAAATTGTTGATAACAATCTTCACAAAGGAGATTCATTTGCGCCGTTGCTTGAGCGCAAGAAAAAAACTGGTGGAAGAAATAATAGCGGTCGAATAACCACTCGTCATATTGGTGGGGGCCATAAGCAATTTTACAGAATTATAGACTTTAAAAGAGATAAAGACGGTATTCCTGCGGTAGTTGAAACGCTGGAATATGATCCAAATAGAAGTGCGCACATTGCATTGTTGAAGTATGCAGATGGCGAGAGGCGTTATGTGATAGCACCAAAAGGGCTTTCAGTAGGAGATACTGTTGAATCTGGTCCGCAGTCGCCAATAAAAACAGGTAATGCTTTGTCATTAAGAAACATGCCCTTAGGTAGTAATGTTCATTGCATAGAGATGAAACCTGGTAAAGGTGCGCAAATCGCCAGAAGTGCTGGCACATCTGCCCAATTGCTTGCGAAGGATGCTGGTTATGTAACATTGCGTCTTCGTTCTGGTGAAATGCGTAAAGTAAATGCGGAGTGTAAGGCTACTTTGGGCGAAGTTTGCAACTCGGAGCATAACTTGGGTTCGCTTGGTAAAGCGGGCGCTAAACGTTGGCTCGGCGTTAGGCCAACCGTTAGAGGTGTGGCAATGAACCCGGTAGATCATCCGCATGGTGGTGGAGAAGGTCGTACCTCTGGGGGTCGTCACCCGGTTTCACCGTGGGGTATGCCTACAAAAGGTTATAAAACTCGTTCTAATAAGCGTACCGATAAAATGATAGTACGTGATAGACGCTCAAAATAAGTTATAAATTAGAGGAATTCCCAGTGCCACGATCATTAAAAAAAGGCCCGTTTATTGATCTGCATTTATTGAAGAAAGTAGAGCAGGCTATTGAGGCAAATGCAAAAAAGCCAATCAAGACCTGGTCTCGTCGTTCAATGATTTTTCCAAACATGGTTGGATTGACTATAGCAGTGCATAATGGTCGGCAGCATGTTCCAATTTATGTAACAGAGCATATGATTGGGCATAAATTGGGTGAGTTTGCTGCTACCCGTACTTATCGTGGCCATGCCGCAGATAAAAAAGCTAAACGCTAGTTGTTAAGCTAGCAGAGGAAATATATGGAAACTTCAGCATGTCTACGTGGCGCTAGAATTTCAGCACAAAAAGCGAGACTAGTAGCGGATCAAGTCAGGGGCAAGGGTGTTGAAAGTGCGCTTAACCTTCTGAATTTTAGTGAAAAAAAAGCGGCACACATAGTTAAAAAAGTAATAGAATCTGCTATCGCCAACGCAGAAAACAATGAAGGCGCCAACATTGACGAGCTAAAAGTAAGTCAAATTTATGTTGATGAAGGCATTGTGATGAAGCGGATAATGCCGCGAGCAAAAGGTCGAGCTGATCGGATCTTGAAAAGATCTTGCCATATCACAGTTAAAGTTTCGGATTGCTAGGAGATCGACCAGATGGGTCAGAAAGTAAACCCTACAGGCATTAGGCTCGGGATTGTAAAAAAGCATACTTCAACTTGGTATGCAGGGCCAAAGCAGTACGCACGAAATTTAATTGCCGACTTGCAGGTTAGAGAGTTTCTCTTTAGAGAGCTAAAAAAGGCGTCAGTAAGCAGGGTTGAAATAGAAAGACCTGCTGAAAATGCGCGTATAACTATATTTACTGCCAGGCCTGGTATTGTTATTGGCAAAAAAGGCGAAGATGTTGAGAAGTTACGTCAGGCTGTAAGCAAGATAATGGGTGTTCCTGTTCATCTGAACATCGAAGAAATTAAAAAGCCTGATTTGAATGCGTATTTAACAGCTCAAAACATTGCTTCTCAGTTAGAAAGACGAGTCATGTTTAGAAGGGCAATGAAGCGCGCCGTTCAAAATGCGATGAGAGCGGGTGCGGAAGGAATAAAGGTTCAGGTTTCTGGAAGGCTTGGTGGGGCTGAAATTGCTCGAACAGAGTGGTATCGGGAAGGAAGAGTGCCACTTCATACTCTTCGAGCAGATATTGATTACGCAGAATACCAAGCAAATACAACGTATGGTGTCATTGGTGTAAAAGTCTGGATATTTAAAGGTGAAGTTTTAGATGGAACTCTTGCGCCTATAGAGGAGCTCTCGACTTCTAAAGACCGTAAGCCGTCTAAAAGAGGTTAAATACAATGTTGCAGCCTAAGAGAACAAAATTTAGAAAACAATTTAAAGGTAGAAATAGAGGCCTGGCCCAAAATGGAAATAAAGTTTCCTTCGGCGAGATAGGGCTCAAGGCTACTGGTCGTGGACGACTTACTGCAAGACAAATTGAGGCAGCAAGACGTGCTATGACAAGGCAAATTAAGCGCGGCGGTAAAATCTGGATAAGGATTTTTCCTGACAAACCTATTACTGGAAAACCGTTGGAAGTCAGACAAGGTAAAGGTAAGGGTAATGTAGAATATTGGGTTGCACAGATACAGCCTGGTCGTATCCTGTATGAGATGGAAGGCGTTGATGATGAAACAGCAAGAATTGCATTTGCTCTTGCGGCTGCGAAACTGCCTATTCCAACCACCATTGTCAAGCGGACGGTAATGTAATGAAAGCGTCGGATTTATTACAAAAAAGCTCTTCAGAACTTGATAAATTGTTGCTTACGTTTAGAGAAGAGCAGTTTAAGGCTAAGATGCAGAAAGCAAGTTCACAACTGGCTACTAATCATCAATTTAAGCAAATTAGAAAAGATATAGCGCGAATTAAGACTGTGCTTAGAGTGAAGGCAGGTAAATGATGAATCAGGCAAAACAAAATGAAAGCCAGCGTACTGTTACCGGCACAGTTGTTAGTAGTAAAAGAGATAAAACGATTACACTCGTTGTTGAGCATAAGGTAAAGCATAAGATCTACGGTAAGATTATTACGCGAACTTCAAAAATCACCGCGCATGATGAAGAGAATACTTGTAATGAGGGTGATGTAGTGACGGTTATGCAAAGTAGGCCGCTGTCAAAATCTAAAAGTTGGACATTGTTAAGAGTTAACCAAAAAGTTAAATCTGAACTCTAAGTTTATAAATTTTGTTTTTTATTTGATTTCGTTTGGAGATCATAAATGATACAGACCCAATCAAGGTTACAAGTTGCCGATAATAGCGGAGCTCGTAGCGTAATGTGCATAAAAGTACTGGGTGGATCACATCGGCGTTATGCTCGAATTGGTGATGTTATTAAAGTCTCGATTAAAGAAGCCATACCCCGCGGAAAAGTAAAAAAAGGTGATGTCATGAATGCCGTCGTTGTTCGTACCAAAAAAGGTGTTCGTAGACCTGATGGCTCAGTCATCCGCTTTGATGAAAATGCCGCGGTCTTGCTAAATAATCAGCGTCAACCAATTGGTACGCGTATCTTTGGGCCGGTAACTAGAGAATTGCGCGGTGAGCAGTTTATGAAAATTATTTCACTTGCTCCTGAAGTTTTATAATCGAGGTTCGGCTAATGCTTAAAATTAAACGTGATGACCAAATTATTGTCATAGCCGGAAGAGACAAAGGAAAGCAAGGAAAGGTTTTAAAGGTTCTTGCTCATAATCGCTTGCTTGTATCTGGTGTGAATATTGTAAAAAAACATACTAAGCCCAATCCTCAGTTGGGGATTTCGGGTGGGATTCAGGAAAAAGAATCACCAATTTCTGTATCAAATGTAGCGATCTTTAATCCTGAATCAAAAAAGGGTGATCGCGTTGGCTTCAGAATTAACGATGATGGATCAAAAAGTCGTTTCTTCAAATCCAACAACCAATTAATAGATGCGTAGAGTACGGTGTCGCAATGGAAACTTTAAAAGATAAATACTACAACGAAGTCGTTCCGAAACTGATTGAAGAGTTTGGTTATGGTTCTGTTATGTCAGTCCCTCGAATTACCAAAATTACTCTTAATATGGGTGTTGGTGAAGCATCTCAGGATAAGAAAGCGATGCAGGGAGCATTAGAAGATCTTGAGAAAATTGCTGGACAAAAGCCTGTAATTACCCTGTCAAAAAAGTCTATTGCAGGCTTTAAGATCCGTGATGGTTGGCCAATCGGTTGTAAAGTTACATTGCGCAGAGACAGGATGTGGGAGTTTTTCGACAGGCTGGTTTATATGGCCATACCCCGTATACGAGATTTTCGTGGATTGAGTGCAAAGTCATTTGACGGTCGTGGTAACTATAGTATGGGGATGAAAGAGCAAATAGTTTTCCCTGAAATAGAATACGATAAAGTTGATAAAATAAGAGGCTTGGATATTTGTATCACAACTACAGCCAAAACCAATGAAGAAGGCCGCGCCTTGCTCTCAGCTTTTAATTTTCCAATTAAACATTAGGATTGTTGCAAATGGCTAAAACATCAATAGTAGAACGTGAAAAACGCCGAAGAATGATGGTTGATAAATTTGCGACTAAAAGAGCTGAATTAAAGTCCGTAATAAAAAATTCTGCATCAACTGATGAAGAAAGATGGGACGCACAGCTTAAATTGCAGTCTCTGCCGCGCGACTCTAGTAAAGTACGGATCAGAAACCGTTGCGCTATAACTGGTCGGCCACATGGTTACTATAGAAAGTTTGGGTTAAGCAGGACAAAACTTCGTGAAGCGGCGATGCGTGGTGATGTACCTGGTCTGGTTAAAGCAAGTTGGTAATTTAGAGAGTATATAGTTTATGAGCATGCAAGATCCCATAGCAGATTGTTTAACCAGAATAAGAAATGCCCAGCTGGCTGGAAAATTTGAAGTTTCTATGCCTCTTTCAAGACTAAAAAAAGATGTGTGTTCAGTCTTGGTGGAAGAAGGATATTTATCAAATATTGAAGTAACAGGCGATGAGAAAAAACCAGTTCTATCTGTAGGTCTGAAATATTTTGAAGGTAAGCCGGTTATAGAGCATCTTAAGCGTGTGAGTAGTCCAGGTTGTCGTGTGTTTAAATCAAAAGATCAAATACCCAGAGTAAATAGTGGTTTAGGTGTTGCTATTCTTTCAACCAATAAAGGAATTATTTCAGACCGAACAGCAAAAAAACTTGGTGTTGGTGGTGAACTAATTTGTACTGTTTCTTAATAGGCGATGAACTATGTCACGCGTAGCTAAAAGTCCTATATCGATACCTGCTTCAGTTGTTGTGAAAACTGTTGGTAATACTTTGTCGCTTGATGGAAAAAATGCGAGCGCAGAATACCAGGTTAATGAAAATGTATCGGTATCAGTTTTAGATAATAAAATTCATTTTCTTCCTGCAAATGAGAATCCAAAATCTTGGGCTCATGCTGGAACAGCAAGAGCGATAGTGAATAACTTGGTTCTTGGTGTTTCAAAAGGTTTTGAACGGAAACTTGTACTGAATGGGGTGGGATATAAAGCCCAAGCAAAGGGTAATGTTCTCAACCTTACTTTAGGTTATTCGCATCCTGTTGAGCATGCTATCCCAGAAGGTGTCACTGTTGAAACGCCAACACAGACTGAAATCGTATTAAAAGGTGTTGATAAGAGGCTTGTAGGTCAGGTTGCATCTGATATTAGAGCTTATAGACCACCTGAGCCATATAAGGGTAAGGGTATTAGATATTCAAATGAGATAGTAAGGCGTAAAGAAGCTAAGAAGAAATAGTTTCGTAAAAGCTAATATCTGAATAGAGATGGTAGATATGAACCAGAAAAAAATCGCTAGATTGAGAAGAGCGAAAAAAACTAGATGCAAAATTAAAGAGATAGGCAGTCCAAGGCTATCAATAAATCGTTCTTGTAAGCATATGTATGCTCAGGTAATTTCTCCAGAAGGAGATAAGATTTTGGTGTCTGCTTCGACTTTAGAAAAAGCCGGGGATGTATTGCTCCAAAATAATAAGATCTCGGCTGCAGTGATTGGTAAGCGTATAGCGGAAAGAGCTAAGGAAAAGGGAATAACGACTGTTAGCTTTGATCGCTCTGGCTTTAAATATCATGGTCGAGTACAGGCATTAGCAGATGCGGCGAGAGAAGCCGGCCTAGTTTTCTAAGGGTAGTAATTTTATGGCAAAAAGATCGCACCAAAAAGATGACAACAAAGATAGTTCTACTGTGGTTGAGCTTCAGCAAGAAGAGGGATTACAGGAGAAGCTTGTTCAGGTGAATCGCGTATCAAAAGTTGTTAAAGGCGGAAGAATTTTCAGTTTTACTGCTTTAACAGTTGTAGGTGATGGCAAAGGCCGCGTTGGATTTGGTAGAGGAAAGGCAAGAGAAGTGCCCTTGGCAATTCAGAAAGCGCTAGATCAAGCTCGTCGTAATATGATTCAGGTAGACCTGAATGGAAGTACTATACACCACAAAGTAAATGGTGTTCATAGTGCATCAAAAGTATATATGCAGCCAGCTTCTGATGGTACGGGAATCATTGCTGGTGGAGCTATGAGAGCAGTGCTTGAAGTTGCTGGAGTCCAGAACGTGTTAGCGAAGTGTTATGGCTCTACCAACCCGGTCAATGTTGTAAGAGCTACCTTTAATGGTTTGGCAGGAATATCTGGCCCTGAAAGGATTGCTGCAAAACGTGGAAAAACCGTTGAAGAAATTTTGAGGTAATTTATGTCCCAAAATAAAACCATACGTGTAAAACTGACTAAAAGTTTAATTGGTCGTCACGAATCACATAAAGCTTGTGTACGTGGTTTAGGTTTGAGACGTATTCATCAGACAGTGTCAGTTATTGATTCACTTGCTGTTCGAGGAATGATAAATAAAGTTTCCTATATGGTTAAAGTGGAAGGTGAGTAAAATGCATTTAAATACTCTTGCTCCAGCAATTGGGTCAAAGACTTCTCGTCGAAGATTAGGTCGTGGAATAGGTAGTGGTTTAGGCAAAACGGGTGGAAGAGGTCACAAAGGTCAAAAAGCCCGAGCTGGCGGCACTGTTAAGCCTGGTTTTGAAGGCGGACAAATGCCTTTGCATAGACGACTACCTAAGTTTGGTTTTAAATCCAGGAAGTCCTATTTGCAACAGGAAGTAGCAACCTCTACTTTATGTAAACTCAATGCCGATGTAATCGATATATCCGTTCTAAAGTCTGAACATATTCTGAGAAAAAGTACCAAATATGTGAAGGTGATGCTTTCTGGAGAAGTAAGTCGTTCTTTTACTTTAAAAGGAATTTCGGCATCGAAAGGTGCTATCGCTGCTATTGTTGCCGCTGGCGGTAAGGTAGAAGAGTGAGGACTATAGAATGACAAAATCAAGTAAAGTTCATTCTTTATCAAATCCAAAGAATGGTTCTTCTGAGCTTTGGAGTCGACTTGGTTTTGTTTTTTTAGCCTTGCTGATCTATCGTGTGGGTGCTCATATACCCGTCCCTGGGGTGGATCCAGTTAAAATAAAAGCTTTGTTTGATCAGACGCAGGGAACAATACTTAGTTTTTTTAACATGTTCTCAGGCGGGGCGCTTCAAAGGATGAGTATCCTCGCTTTGGGGATAATGCCATACATTTCGGCGTCAATCATTATACAATTATTGACAAGTGTAAGTCAGAAATTGGGACAGTTAAAAAAAGAAGGCGAAGCGGGTAGAAGGAAAATCACTCAATATACGAGATATTCAACTGTATTTTTGGGAGTTATTCAGTCGGCAGGTATAGCAGTAACACTAGTCAATCAGGGTGTAACTATTTGGCCGGTGGCTATTTTCTATCCTATTGCAATAATTACCTTTGTTTCAGGTACTATCTTCCTTATGTGGCTGGGAGAACAAATTAATGAAAGAGGTATTGGTAATGGCATATCAATGATTATCTTTGCTGGAATTGTAGCGGGAATTCCAAGTGCAATTGGACAATCATTTGAAGCAGCCAGGCAAGGAGAGATCCATTTATTAATGTTATTGGCAGTAATTATATTCGCAGCAATAACAGTTGCCCTTGTGGTTTTTATTGAAAGAGGGCAAAGACGTATAACGGTAAATTACGCAAAGCGCCAACAGGGAAGAAAAATTTATGCTCCACAGCAGACTCATTTACCTCTCAAGGTAAATATGGCGGGTGTTTTGCCACCCATTTTTGCATCCAGTATTTTGCTTTTTCCTGCTACGATTGGCCAGTTTTTTGCGAATAAACCTGGTATGGAGTGGCTGCAAGATATTTCATTGCTAATTGCACCTGGTAGGCCTTTATATGTTCTTTTATTTGCTTTAGGCATCATATTCTTTTGCTTTTTTTATACTTCATTAATGTTTAACTCTAGAGAAATAGCTGACAATTTAAAAAAGTCAGGGGCATTTATACCTGGAATAAGGCCGGGTGAAAATTCAGCAAAGTATATTGACAGTGTTATGGGTAGATTAACTTTAGTCGGGGCCATTTATATCACCGGAATTTGCTTGATACCTGAGTTTTTAGTGATTGGAGCCAACGCACCATTTTACTTTGGCGGCACATCAATGTTGATAGTTGTAGTTGTAGTTATGGATTTTATTACACAAATTCAATCTCATCTCATGTCTAGTCAATATCAGTCACTTATGAATAAGGCTAATTTAGGCGGAAAGTCTAGTTAATTGTTTTCGATACAGAGATTTTAATTGGAGTTGCAGTATGAAAGTTCAAGCATCAGTGAAGAAAGTCTGTAGAAATTGCAAAGTAGTAAGACGAAAAGGAGCTGTAATGGTTATTTGTAAGGCTGAGCCTCGACATAAGCAGCGACAGGGTTAATTTAAGACCAAATTTAGTTTTGCTAATGTAATTGAAGTGTGAGCGGTTTAGGTATACTATCTCGCTCCTTTTTTGGAGATTTTTAATGGCTCGTATATCTGGGGTAAATATACCCGACAATAAGCATGCAGTAATATCGTTAACCTACATTTATGGCATTGGTAAAACTTTATCAAAGAAAATATGTGAAAACTGCAATATTGCGCCCGATAAGAAGATTAGCGAATTATCAGAGAGCCAGCTTGATGGTTTGAGAGTTGAAATTGCAAAAATTCCTACTGAGGGCGATTTGAGGCGAGAAGTCTCAATGAATATAAAGCGTTTAGTTGATTTGAAGTGTTACAGGGGCTTGAGACACAAACATAATTTACCTGTAAGGGGTCAGCGTTCTAAAACAAATGCCAGAACGCGTAAGGGTCCAAAGAAGCCCATTAGAAAGTAATGTCAAAGATGCTCAGGAAGTAAATTAAATGGCTAACGATAATTCAGATCGACAAAAGAAAAAGATAAGAAAAAGCGTAATTGATGGTGTTGCCCATGTTCATGCATCATTCAATAACACAATTATTACGATAACGGATCGTCAAGGTAATGCTCTTTCTTGGGCGACAGCAGGAGGTTGTGGTTTTCGTGGTTCGCGAAAAAGCACTCCTTTTGCGGCGCAGGTCGCATCAGAAAAGGCTGGTAGAGCCGCTCAAGAGCTTTATGGGCTGAAAAATTTGGATGTTATGGTTAAAGGACCTGGCCCAGGCAGAGAATCTGCAGTGAGGGCGCTTGATGCTTGTGGTTATAAGTTAACCAGCATTACAGATGTTACTCCGATACCTCATAACGGTTGTCGACCTCCTAAGAAAAGAAGAGTGTAATTAGGATTTAAACATGGCTAGATATATTGGTCCAAAATGTAAGCTTTCAAGAAGAGAAGGTACTGATTTATTTTTAAAGAGCGGCACGCGTGCTCTTGATAATAAGTGCAATCTGGAAACAGTTCCTGGAATGCATGGTGCTCGAAAAGGAAGACTTTCTGATTATGGTCTTCAGTTAAGAGAAAAACAGAAAGTAAAAAGAATTTATGGGATTCTTGAAAAGCAATTTAGAAATTACTATAAACAAGCAGCGAGCAACAAAGGTTCTACTGGCGAGATTCTCTTGCAAGTGTTAGAAAGACGTCTTGATAATGTAGTGTATAGGATGGGATTTGCATCTACACGCGCTGAATCCAGACAATTAGTAAGTCATAAAGCAATATTAATTAACGGAAAAGTGACTAATATACCCTCTTATCAGATTTCTGTAGGTGACGTAATTAGTATTCGTGAAAAGGCTAAAGGTCAATTAAGGATTAAAAGTTCGCTTGAGTTAAGCGAACAAAATGGTTCCGTTTCGTGGGTTGAGGTTGATGCAAAGAAAATGACCGGTACCTTTAAAGTTTTACCTGAGAGATCAGACCTCTCTACTGATATTAATGAAAATTTAATAGTAGAGCTTTACTCTAAATAAGGTTGCCAACAGGAGCTTATATGCAGCAATCGGCTACTGATCTATTGTCTCCAAAGAACATCATCGTACAGCAAGTCGATAGGACTAAGGCAAAGGTAGTTCTGGAGCCACTTGAAAGAGGTTTCGGCCATACTCTTGGAAATGCCCTGAGAAGGATTTTACTGTCAAGTATGTCTGGTTGGGCTGTTACTGAAGTAGAAATAGAAGGTGTTGAGCATGAATACAGCACCTTGCCTGGTATGCATGAAGATGTAATGGAGGTCCTTCTGAATCTTAAGGATCTTGCTATATATATGCCCGGTAAAGAGTCTGCTGTTCTTGAGCTTAATATGAAGGGCCCCTGCACAGTTACCGCAAAAGACATACAAGTCTTTTCTGATATTAAAATTCTAAACCCTGAGCATGTGATAGCACATTTAGGTAAAGAAGGTAAATTAAATTTAAAGCTCACAGTAAAACAAGGTAGGGGCTACGAGCCTGCTGAAACTCGTGAGGATGAAGATGATGGCAAGCGCAGGATTGGATTCCTTAAATTAGATGCTTCCTTTAGTCCTATTAATAGAGTTTCTTACGTTGTAGAAAGTGCTCGCGTTGAAAATAGAACTGATTTGGATCGTCTTATTGTTGATTTGGAGACAAATGGAACAATAGAGCCTGAGGAGGCAATTCGTCGTGCGGCAACAATTCTTCAGCAGCAACTGGCCGTTTTTGTTAATTTAGAAACTGACTCCTTGCCAGAACCAGAAGAAGAAGTTGAACAGATTGACCCAATTTTATTGCGACCTGTAGACGATCTTGAGCTTACAGTGCGTTCTGCAAATTGTTTAAAAGCAGAAAATATTTATCATATTGGTGATTTGGTTCAAAGTACTGAAGTAGAACTTTTGAAAACGCCTAATTTAGGTAAAAAATCACTGACAGAAATTAAAGATGTATTAGCGTCTAAAGGTTTATCTTTGGGTATGCGTTTGGAAAATTGGCCTCCAGCACATTTAGCATCTGATGACTCTCGTCTGGATGGTAAGCGGCGTGTTAATCGCTTCCGTAGATAATTCTCATGGTGAGTTTAAGTAATAGTTTAGTTTTTAAGGAATTTTTAAATGCGTCATCGTAAGAGTGGTCGAAAATTAGGCAAAACAAGTAGTCATAGATCAGCGATGTTTAGAAATATGGCTGTGTCATTATTTGAGCATGAAGTTATTAGAACTACTCTTCCAAAAGCAAAAGAGTTAAGAAGAGTGGCTGAGCCTTTAATAACTTTATCAAAAGAAGATTCAGTGGCTAATCGACGCTTGGCATTTTCACGAACGAGAAGTGATTCAGCAGTTGGTAAGTTGTTTAAAGAATTAGGCCCACGTTATAAAACGCGTCCCGGTGGTTATCTTAGAGTTCTCAAGGCCGGTTATCGAGCGGGTGATTCTGCTCCTATGGCCATAGTTGAGCTTGTTGACAGACCTTCATTAAGCAATTCTGCTGATATTGATAAGTAATTTTTTCAAGAGTTTATAACCGGGCAATGCCCGGTTTTTTTTTAGGGCCTGTTAACACTATCTGCGCAGCTGCGAGGGAGGGGGCTTTTGTTGCGAGCCAATGCCGCGTCGAGCGCAGTGCTGCGGCCGGATCGCGGCAAAAGCGCCCCCGTTCTTGGGTTGCGCCAAAAACCGCCATGCCTCGTTGCTCGTCGCTTATTTTAAGGCATAAAACTTGGTTCCTCGTTCCTTGCCTGGCGGTTTTTGGGGGCAGCACGTGCGGATGGTGTTAACAAGCTCTCGTAAGATTTTACGTTTTGTAATGTTCTATTGGGGGGAGACGATGTCATATAAACAATTTTTACCACCAAAAAGAGTATTAATGGGGCCCGGTCCTTCTGATGTTCCGGTTCGTATTTTACATGCGATGGCACGTCCTACAATAGGGCACCTTGATCCGTGTTTTATTCGTCTTATGGATGAAATCAAGGTATTACTTCAATCTGCGTTTAAAACAAATAATGCACTGACCCTACCCGTTTCCGCACCTGGTTCAGCAGGAATGGAAACATGTTTTGTTAATTTGGTCGAACCGGGTGACAAGGTCATAGTTTGTGTTAATGGTGTATTTGGCCGACGTATGGTTGAAAATGTTGAGCGCTGTGGCGGTGTTGCAATTGTTGTAGATGATCCTTGGGGGCAGGAGGTTAGTTTAGAGAAGGTAAGTTCAGCTTTGGTGCAAAACTCAGACGCGGTTGCATTGGCTTTTGTTCATGCCGAAACCTCTACAGGTGTAATATCAGATGCCAAGGCGCTTTGTGCGCTTGCGCATAGGTATGGTTGTTTATCCATAGTTGATGCAGTAACTTCATTAGGAGGAATTGAGCTGGATGTTGATGGATGGGGCATTGATGCCATTTATTCAGGCACACAAAAGTGTTTGTCTGCATCGCCCGGTATTTCACCGGTAAGTTTTAGTGACCTGGCTGTTAAAAAAATTCGGGCGCGCAAGTCACCAGTACAAAGCTGGTTTCTGGATTTGAACCTGGTCATGAACTACTGGGGCAGTTCGGCCAAGAGAGTTTATCACCATACTGCGCCGATCAATGCACTTTATGGTTTGCATGAGGCCTTATTAATGCTGCACGAAGAAGGTTTGACTGCTTCGTGGGAGCGTCATGCTTATCATCATCAGGCTCTTAAGTGTGGGCTGGAAGCGTTAGGTCTTCAGTTTGCGGTTGATGAACAGTGTCGTGCGCCTCAGCTCAATGCTATCCATGTGCCATCGGGTCTTGATGATGCGGCTATACGGTCTGATTTGCTCAACACCTATAATCTGGAAATTGGCGCGGGCCTTGGTGCGTTTGCCGGCAAAATCTGGCGCATAGGCTTGATGGGACAAAGTGCCAGCAAGGACAATGTCTTGTTTTGCCTGACGGCCTTTGAATCAGTGCTGCATAAGCATGACTTTTTTTGCAAGCCCGGCGCAGGGCTCAAAGCGGCGCAACAGTTTTACTCGCAGTAAGTGTAAGGCAGCGCTTTATTTATAAAAATTGGGGGCCAATAAGCCCCCAATTTCTTTGTTCGCTAGAGCATTTGGCAGGCTGATGAAAAAAATTACTACGCCTGCAAATACTGCGTTAGAAATGGGTTCAAAATTCTTATTTGCTCTGTGTAAGCTGCGGTTTTTCTCCCATTTTTGCCTTGTCTTTGTTTCGCTCGTAACGTTTTTCAACAGCCTGTCAGACAATTAAGCGAGTTAATGGGGAGAGTGGATAGTAAGGGTTAAATATGAAATACGAAGTGTCGAGATGAGGCTTGTGGGTATGCAAGTTGTTTAAGTAACCAGAGCTTAAGCAAATTATTTATTTTGTGCGGCAGAAAAATACATTAAAACTACTTATTAGCTAACCCATTGGCGAGCAATAGTGGTACTTGCTCGCCGGGTTAACGATTTATTTTATTAACTTGCTTATTATGCGCGTGACTTTCTTCTCAGGCTTACAAGCGCAGTCAAGCCGAGGCCTAACAAGGCAACAGTGCCTGGCTCAGAGACCGTAGAGCCGCCTTTTGTAAACTGCAGATCATCCAAGGCGCAGAAATCACAGGTCACTTTCAGGTATTTAATATCAAAGGTGCCTGAGTGATTAAAGCCTAAATAGGTATTGGATGCGGAAGGTAAGGCTGATGATTCTAAAACGCTCATGGATGAATCGTATACTGCTATTGACCCTGTGCTTGGGCCAGCAAGGCCGATTCCAACCATGTCGGCGAGAGAGGCGAAC
>DAIRVL010000049.1:0-16022 GCA_036802845.1 Pseudomonadales bacterium
GTGCTTTAGTCGCGTGTTGCGAGCAGTGCGTTATTTTATCGCGCTGTTCGCTCATCTTGATAAACACCTAAAATCTGCTTGCGACCACAATAAAGCTCTACGTAGAATCCAGGCGTATAACCAAGCCATAAAATTATAAAAAAAAGTTCTTCGCATCACAGAGTGTCATGCGTAGTTGGGTAACATACATTAATTAGTAGCAGTACAAGGAGTAGTCTTATGTCGGAGCGTAAAACGGGCAAAGTAAAGTGGTTTAATAACTCCAAAGGTTACGGCTTTATAGAAGTAGAGCAAGATACCAATATGGATGTGTTTGTTCATTACCGTTCTATTGTGGGAGAAGGTTACCGCAGTCTTAAAGATGGCCAGGTGGTCAAGTTTGATCTTAAAGAAGGTGAAAAGGGTTTACAGGCAGAGAATGTAGAAGCTGTCGCAGACTGATGAAAAACGACTACGCTTGCCAATACGGCGTTAAAAATGGACTCAAAATCCTTATTTACTCTGTGTAAACTGCGGCTTGTCTCCCATTTTCGCCTTGTTTTTGCTTCGCTCGTAACGTTTTTAAACAGCCCGCTAGCTCGCGGCTTTTAGTAAAACAGTTGCTGCTGTATCTGATGGCACCATTACAGGGTAGTGTCATTGTCAGTCGTATCATTCAAAGACACTGCGCTTGATAAGTCATTAAAAAACGTTAAGGCTTGAATTGGTTTGATAGTTTTCGAGCGATGCATATCGCCAATGCGTACCTTCGGGAAGTCGATTGCCGTCGAAAGACGACTGATGATGCATCTAACAGAAATCAAAGCCATCGTGCGGATGGTTGCCCGAAAATTCAAAGGTGAAACCTTTCTATGCAATCGTTATTATCGATAGCGGCCATTGTGTATGGATACATCATTACAAGAAGCGACCAGTTTTAGTGTTTGAGTTAAACGCTTCTGTCAAAAGTTCTAAGCACCATAGACATACGGTGATGCATACAAAAAATCTTTAACCACTCATGAACCCAAGTTATGAAAACAATTTCCCAACTGATTGCTGAAGAATTACAGGTTACCGATGCACAGGTGAGTGCCGCCATCAAACTGCTTGATGAAGGCGCAACGGTGCCTTTTATCTCCCGTTACCGTAAAGAAGCCACTAATGGTCTTACGGATACCCACCTTCGCCAGCTTGAAGAGCGTTTATCGTATTTGCGTGAACTGGAAGAAAGACGTCAGGTTGTTTTGAAAAGTATTGAAGAGCAGGGTAAATTGAGTGAAGAACTCAAGATCGAGATCCTGAAAGCAGACACCAAGACTCGTCTGGAAGACTTGTACTTACCCTACAAACCCAAACGTCGCACCAAGGCCCAGATCGCGCGTGAAGCAGGTCTGGCTCCTTTGGCGGAGGCTTTGTATCAGCATCCTGAGCTTGATCCTGAGTTAGAGTCCGCGAAGTATCTCAATAGTGAAAAAGAAATCCACGACACCAAAACGGCACTGGACGGTGCCAAGCAGATCCTGATGGAACAGTTCAGTGAAGAGGCCGATCTGCTTGAAAAACTGCGTAACGAGCTTTGGTCCTTTGGTGTGCTCGAAACCAAAGTCACTGCAGGGAAAGAGGAAGAGGGCTCCAAATTCCGGGATTATTTTGATTACCAGGAGGCCATTAAAACCATTCCATCGCATCGGGCTCTGGCGGTATTTCGAGGCCGAAAAGCCGGTTTTTTACAAGTAACGCTTAAACATAAAGAATGTAATGAGGGTTATGACCCTTGTGTTGCCATCATCGCACAATTCACTAACATCAGCGATAAAGGGCGCGCTGCAGATATCTGGTTGCAAGAGGTCGTTCGCTGGACATGGAAAGTGAAATTACACAGTCAGCTCGAAACGGAATTACTCACCCGGATTCGAGAAGCCAGTGATGAAGAAGCTATTAAAGTCTTTGCCAAAAATCTTCACGACTTATTGATGGTTGCCCCAGCAGGCGGGCGGGTTACGCTCGGTCTTGATCCGGGCTTGCGCACGGGTGTTAAAGTGGTCGTGGTCAGTGCTACCGGTGAATTACTGGCGCATGATGTAATTTTCCCCCATGCACCGAAAAATCAGTGGCAAGCATCATTGGAAACGCTGGCGACATTGTGTAAAAAACATCAGGTTGAATTGATCAGTATTGGCAATGGCACCGCGTCAAGAGAAACTGACAAACTCGCGGCTGAGCTTATTAAAGGTCATCCAGAATTAAATCTGAAAAAAGTGGTTGTCAGTGAAGCCGGTGCTTCGGTTTATTCGGCATCCGAATACGCCGCTGAAGAATTTCCGTCGCTGGATGTGTCCTATCGTGGTGCCGTATCCATTGCCCGGCGCCTGCAAGACCCACTGGCCGAACTGGTAAAAATTGACGCCAAATCCATCGGTGTAGGACAGTACCAGCATGACGTTAATCAATCGCGTTTGGCGCGATCACTTGATGCCGTGGTTGAAGATTGTGTGAATGCAGTCGGTGTTGATGTTAACACCGCATCGGCGCCCTTGATGCGGCGGGTGGCGGGCCTGAATCAAACCATTGCCAACAATATAGTTGCTTATCGCAGTAAAAACGGTGTTTTCAAAAACCGGGAACAACTGAAATTGATTCCACGTTTTGGTGACAAAACCTTTGAGCAGGCGGCCGGTTTTTTACGCATACATAACAGCGATAACCCTTTGGATGCTTCTGCCGTTCATCCTGAAAGTTATCCGGTTGTTGAAAAAATTGCCAAACATTGTGATCGTCCTGTCGCCAGTCTGATTGCCAACACCGAGGTGCTTAAAGCAATTAAAGCCGAGGAATTTGTCACGCAAGAAGTGGGTCTGCTCACCTTGCGTGACATTCTGCGCGAACTGGAAAAACCGGGTCGTGATCCACGGCCTGAATTTAAAGCGCCCGAATTTAGAGAAGGCATTGATGCGCTCAAAGATTTAAAAGAAGGCATGATTTTGGAAGGTGTTGTAACCAACGTCACTAACTTTGGTGCTTTTGTTGACATTGGTGTGCACCAGGACGGTCTGGTGCACATTTCCGCCTTGGCGCACAAGTTTGTTAAAGACCCCAGGGAAGTGGTTAAAACCGGTGATCTGGTTAAAGTGAAAGTGCTTGAAGTGGATGCGGCACGTACCCGAATCAGTTTAACGATGCGCTTAAGCGATGATGCCGATCTTTCTGTAAATAAAAGCAGTCCCCGTGCGACGGCGCCAAGAAATAATACAAAAAATACTGAACATGCGGCCGTGACTAAATCTGGCGCCAAAGAACCCGCCAGAAATGCAAGCAAAAAAACGGGTGGAGTCGAAAAATTGGGTACTTTTGCTGATTTATTTGCCCAGGCCAAAAACCTGAAGAAAAAATAATACGTGCAAATATGCTGGAAAAGTTGCGCGATAACGGTAATGGATGGCATCAGTGAAAACGATCTTTGAACAGCGTATAGAGCAACTCGTCAGGGGTTCAAACCCGCAATCTCTAAAAGCGCTACGCCGTGGCATAGAAAAGGAGAGTTTGCGGGTTACTAAAGAAGGGTGTTTGGCCCCAACCCCTCATCCAAAACGTTTGGGTTCGGCGCTGACGCATCCGGCGATTACTACGGATTATTCCGAAGCGCTGCTTGAATTTATTACCCCGGCGTTTACACGTATTGACGATACCCTGGATCACCTGAAAAAAACGCACATTTTCACCTACCAGAATATCGACGATGAATTATTATGGGTCAACAGCATGCCCTGCATTATGGGGGATGACAGCACCATTCCTATTGCGCAGTACGGAACATCGAATTCAGGCAGAATGAAAACCGTGTACCGTAATGGATTGGGTTACCGTTATGGACGACGAATGCAAACCATTTCGGGCATTCATTATAATTTTTCATTTCCGGACGAGTTTTGGCAGGTCTACCAGTCAATTGAACAAAATACGAAAAGCGCACAAGATTTTACCTCACAGTCCTATTTCGATTTAATCCGCAATTTTCAGCGTTTCAGCCCATTACTGATTTATTTTTTTGGCGCCTCACCTGCCGTGTGTGCTTCATTTCTTTCGGGACGCAGTGATCATCGTCTCGACAAGCACAGTTCAAAGAGCACGCTTTATAAACCCTTTGCAACGTCCTTGCGTATGAGCGATCTGGGTTATCAAAACGATGCGCAGTCCGGATTGAATGTTTCCTACAACTCACTGGACGATTATAGCGCCTCATTGCGTCGAGCCATGAGTACGCCTTATCCACCCTATGAGAAAATTGGTCTGGGTGCTGAGCCTGATTTAAATCAGTTGAGCGTTAATATTCTGCAAATAGAAAATGAGTATTACGGACAAATCCGCCCCAAACGTTCAACTGTTGGCAGTGAACGACCGACGACCGCATTGCTTAAGCGTGGCGTTGAATACATTGAAATGCGTTGTCTTGATTTAAATCCCTTTATTGATGTGGGAATTGATGCCAGTGAAATGCGTTTTCTTGATGTGTTTGCCTTGTATTGTTTATTGCAGGCGAGCCCAGACTTTTCTGAAAACGATACAAAGGAAATCGCCGCCAACAATCAGACGGTGGTAATGAATGGACGCAACCCAGAGGTCATGCTTTCGTTTTCAGGTAAAAAAACGTCTTTAAAAGCCTGGATTGGACACATAAAGGCCGATTTTCTTGCAGCAGCGGAAGTATTGGATCAAGCGCAGGGTGACGATCTTTATCGCAAAGCAGTCCACACACAGTATCAGAAACTCGACCATGTTGAGCTTACACCGTCAGCAAAAATTCTGGCGATACTTGAAAGCAATCGGGTATGCTTTTTTGATTTTGCAATGGATATTGCCTTGCAGCGTGCACGGGAATTTCGTGCCATGACACTTACTGCGTCAGAGCAGAATGAATATGTGCAAATGGCAAAAAATTCTCTTTTGCGGCAACAATTGTTGGAAGATAAAAATGATGTCTCTTTTGGAGTTTATTTGAAAAACTACCTGCATGGCTAAGGCTATGCAGGTGCGGATGACTCAAATGGTAAGGTACTATTGTTACGATTTTTTAAAGGGTCGTGCTAGATGTGTCATGGTGCCAAACATTTTTAGTCGTTGCGATGTTTCACCAAAAATTTTGACATCGTTATGGGTCATGCCATCTTCCCGGTAAAAGGTATTGCTGATACCAATCAAATTTTCACCTGAACTTGGTTCGCAAAACGTTGATTGAATTGTCAAGGTCACCGCAATACCCATTTCTTCAGCTAGCGACCCACCTGAGCAGCCGGAGACATTATCAAAAAATAACAATAACTGCCCAAGCGCGATATTGCCCTGAAAGTCATATTGATCCGCAAAATTATGCTGAATCATTTCCGCGTGTCCGTCGAGCATGTAATGCACCACGCTGCCGGGATACAACGGTTCCATCATCTGATTGAACATGGTGATTAAACTTTTATTTGGTGCTGCATCGGCGATTTCTTGCGCGGTCAGGCGATTACTCAGCGTCTGCGTTTGTTGATGCACGGTGGGTGGTAGAATGTTTCCTGGTGAGTAAATCCGAATTAACACATTTGAAATGGCCAACACTTCATTGCCAGAATTAAGTACCTCGCAACGGCAAAAAAGAAACTCGCGAGTGCGTTTTGTTACGTGTGCTACGGCCGTCAGAGGCTCGGGACCACCGGCTTTGAGATAATTAATTTGAAAGTCGATTACTCGCCACGAAAGCCCTGCTTTGTCGATGCAGGAGGCATGGGCGAGCAATTTGGCCGAATCGACCAGCAATGAAGCAATAACACCGCCATGCATGCGACCACCTAAATTCATATTGGTTTGTCGAAAGGGCAGAACCAATTGGATGGATTCGTCCTGGATTAATTCACAGATTTCAATGCCTAAACGTTGTCCCCATTTATCCTTGCCATAATCGTGCTGAATTTTTTCTACAATCTGACTCATATATTGCCCTGATTTTGTTGTGAGTATGATTAAAACAAAAGCCATTATGCAGAATTTTTAACGGGATGTAAGCGTTGCGTATTCAGGTTTTACCCACAATTTCCAAGACAAAATTTCTAAGCCAAATTAAAAAAAGAAATCTGGAAATAAAAAATCAGACATCACGCAGACTTTTAAATAAGTCTATGCTGCGAATTAGAATTGCTGGTAAAGTAACGATGAGTTTTGTATCATTTTCCTGTCTGCTGAAAGCAGAATCTTTTTCCTCCGAACACAGATAGACTATTTCACTGAGTGATTCGCGTTCCATTCAGCCCATACTAGTTATCGCGATTGAATTATTTAAAGCATGTAGCCAAACTTTAAAAGGATATCGGGATGAAAATACATATACAGGCTCTGTTTTTACTCGTTTGGCTTGCAAAAGCTCTCCTTGTCTTCACGCTGTTTTCTTTGAGCATTACCCAGCCAGCACGCGCCAGCATTGACTGTCCGGCCACCACTCCCGCCCCTGCTGATTTTCAATGGGGCTTGGTGGCTTACCATGTTAATTTCCCCAGTTATGAATTACATGCTGAAGATTTTGACCAAATGGCGCAGAACGGCGTGCAGTGGATTCGTATTGATTTTGCCTGGGGCCGTATTGAACCCAAGCAGGGTGAAGAATTTGATTTCAGTTATTTTGATAACGTGGTGGCACAAGCCAAGGCGCGTGGTATTCGTATTGCCGGCACCTTGGGCAATGGTTACAACACAAGTGCGCGCCCTGTGGCGCCTTTGTGGACCCAGAAATTAAAAGGCCATCAGTACGTCAAAGCTCTAAAACGTTACGCCGACGCTGTTGTGGCGCGCTACGCCGATGATGTAGATATGTGGGGGCTGGAAAATGAAATTCACATCGCGCCACTGCATGTTTTTTTACAATGGCGGCACCGCGCCTTCTTGCCTTACATTAATGTAGATATTCTTCAAACGCTATCGCACGCAGTCGATACCTATGACCATGACGCGAAAATTGTTTTGACGCTCAGTCCGGGTTTCTTCGGATGGCAACACTTTATTCGTAAATCGGTTAATCAATTCCGCTTTGATGCCATTGGTTTATATTCCTATCCTTCCTTTAACGCAGGTGCCGAGCCGATTGGCTTTGAGTCGCAAGTGGCTAAACAGATTAAAAAAGCGCGTAAAGCCAGCGGTGGCAAACCGGTATTTATTTTTGAAACGGGTTATCAAACGCCGCCTGATAAACCGAATACCCCGATAGATGAAGGCAAAAAGCTTCTTGATTACCAGGCGACCTATATCGAGACGATGGTTCGTGCGGCTATTGAAGGCGGCGCACAAGGTATTTACTTCTATCAATATCTCGATAGTCCAGACGAGAAAATTTCCAGAGAGAGGGTGTTTGGTTTGGTCTTTCCCGATCGCACACCCAAACCTGCCTGGTTGCGTTATGGCGAGGTTATTCGTGCGTGTGAGAATTAAAAAGGAATAAATAAATTCCGAGCCTCAGCTTATTCTTTTATTCAGGTAAGCAGTATGCAAAAAAAAACAAATGCACAGGGTGTAAGACCGTGTCTTAAAGCAGTGTATTGCCTGGGGCTTTTGCTGTTAGGTGTGAATTTTGCCAACGCATCTTGTTTAGACAGCCGAGGGCTCATACCAAATGATAGTAATTTGTCATTATATTCCGGTTTTTATGTGGGTGGTGATGGTTGTTTCTATGATCCCATGGGCATTGATGTGGCGAATGTGCCGCCGGCGCTTGGGCCATCGGGGGACACGGGTAAACGCATTATTTTTGTTAACGGGGCTAATCCAACAGCCGAACGGGAGCCCTACTTTTTGCAATTATTAGCCCAAGAGAGGGATCTTCCTGCCGTAGGTGTGTTTAATCCTCAAAGCAAGCAAAACCCGTTTTCTGCACCACAAAACGCTGGAGTTTCCCCGGTGCGAACCCTGGAAGCACTGATGCTCCAGAGTCTGGAAGCGCATCGCGAGGTGCTGATCCGTGCTGGCAGTTCTGGATCCACCGTTGTTGCTGTTGCTATTGGCCGCACCAAGGCGCAGTGGAAAGAGCGCATTTCTAATCGCAGCGCGCTCAATCGTGCGTTACGTACGATTAAAATAGAAACCTTTGGCGGTGTTGGATTGATTTACCCTAACGGTCCACGTTATGTGCATTATGCCAACCTGCTTGACCCCAATGCCTTGAAATATGGCGTGCTGAATCCGCTGACTCTGCCTGGTAAGGGCGCGGTTATTGCGGTGTTCAAGGACACACTCCCGCCCTTGGAAGCGAATTACGAGCCGCTCAGTGAAGCAAATTACAAGGTTCTCTCACATCATGGTTTTGGCGTGTATAACGCCCACCAGATGGATTTTGATCAACTTTATCGGTTTTCGTCGAAGCACTTGCCCTATACGGTAATTCCACTCGCATGGCTCAAACATTAAACAGTTTTTGTTGTATCACTGAGCTAACGGAAGAAGTTCAGGCTGGTTGCTGAGTCTGTGCCGGTGTTACAGTGACGTTTTGCCGTTCAGGTCATGGGGTTGCCATGGCCTGTAGCGCACTGGACGATCACGAGGACACAGTTCGATGAAAGCAACAAAATGGCTCGTATTTTTTGTGTATGTGTTTTTTGCTTTGGGCTGCACTAGCACGGCAAAAAGAAATCAGCTATTAACCAAAGCAGCAGAAGCCCCACGATTCAGAATTGGTTTGGTGACGATTCAAGAGCCCAAGCTCTATCAAGCAAAAGTTTTGCACTACCGTATTCCCAACCCGACCGTCACACTTCCGGGCAGAGTCGCCAGCCTTGGCATGATTTCCGCCGCAAAAGGTCTGGATACACTCGCACTCAATTACAACCTTACGCAAATGCTGCAAGATCAGAATTTTGTTATCTCCCGGCGTTTGACGGCGCAACTGAAAAAGGAACTTGCCACGGTGGGATACGAAGTGGTTGATGCGCCGCTTCGTGATCATCGCCATGCCAGCGATTTTCGTGGTGGTTTTTGTTTAAACGAAGCGCCCACCAGTGAACCCTGTGCCAATTATTTTTTGCATGTGGTGGTCGATTTTGCCGGTTACACCGCGTCAACGCAGGGCCAAGCCTTTGTGCCCCTGTTGCAACTGCGGGTACAACTGATTTCAGTCACAGGAGAAAACGATTTTCCGCAGTTGTCTAATGATCAGTTTGGCGTGGCAGGCACGACAGACGCGACATTTAAGCTGATTTATGCCGCAACCTTTACTTACGGGGGTATTGTGCCGGTGGCAGGGCCAACAGACGTGCTTGCCAGCCCTGGATTTGCTCTGCGCGACAGTGATGAACTGCGCAATCACCAGCGAATTATCGCCGGTCTGCAAGAGGGCGCCGATAAACTGGCAAAACAGATTGCGGTGAATTTGCAGTAAGTCAGTGGGAGCTGATGGAAAAACACATCGGATATTTGATGTATACGTGTTTTGGAGCTGAGTAATACGCACGTAGTGGGTGAGGGTGGTTTTGATGCGTCCTTGTGTCCTGCTGTGCTTTCATGGTTGCAGCGGGTTCGTGAACAGCCGTTGCATGTCACTATGAACGAGTGGCGTGCTGCGTAACACGTGGTGGCGGGTTCAAACTTTTGGGAGCTTGATTTAAACGCTATTTAATTAGAGCACATTTATGGTTTGCTATAAATCGTGTTGTAGAGCTCAGAACCACGCTTGAAGCGTTTATAACTCCACTGATATTGTTCTGGAATATCACGTACACAGGATTCTACCGTTGCATTTAAGCCGGTGACCGATGTTTCCATGTCGGGACTGTAGATACGCTCATCGACATTTTTAAATACCACTTCAAAGCCTTGATGATGATTGAGGCGTTTGCCATAAACAGCAACAACCTTTGCGCCCGTTTTGCTGGTCAGGCGCGATACCAAGGTCATGGTCAGTGCGGGAATGCCAAAAAAAGGTGTTATCAAACCACCTTCAGTGCCGGGCACCTGATCAGGCAGAATATACACAATACCGCCCTGTTTTAAGTGGCGGTAAATAATTTTCACGCCGGCTGTATTGGCAGGGGCTAACTGACCGCCCCCTTTTTCTCTGCTGCTAAGCAAAATACGATCAAACAGGGGTTGTTTGGGTTGTTTATAGACCGAAACACCGGGATATATTTTTGATGTATAGACATTCAGCCACTCCCAATTGCCAAGATGGGGCGCGAGAACAATTACGCCTTGTCCTTGTTTGACCGCTGACTCCATAATGTCCTGCCCTGTTACGTTGACAATTTTCTCAAGATTTTTTTCGACAGGTCTGAGCCAGGCCAAACCTAATTCCATCATCAGGTAGGCTGTATGCTGTAAAGAGTTTCGGACGAGTTCTTGGCGTTTGGTTTTGTCCATTTCAGGGAAACACAAGGCGATATTTTTTTGTGTCACCCGGAGCAGGCTGCCTGGAATACGTAAAGCAATCCATCCTATACATGCACCGATGAAGTGGGCGGACTTCAAGGATAATTTAGACGATATTTCTAATAACAAAATAGAAAGTCTGGTTTTGATGTCATATTTCGAGAGTAACTTTTTTATCATTTTATCGGCACAAAAAATGGACGTTAACAGTTGAATTTAACAGGGTCTTTTATAAGCGGGCAATACTTATCAAGTGGGTTACACTGATAGCTGCGTCAGTACTCATTTAATACATGTATTCTTCGGGATGATTAATTCATGCACAGTACAAGTTATGTAATTAACGGAATAAATAATCAAGGGATGACATTGGTCTTGTCGCATGGATTACATTCGTCCATTAACAGCCCGTTTATGGAGCACATTACGGATGGACTGGCCGCCCACGGTTTCAGAGTAATCCGCTTCGAGTTTCCCTTTATGGTTGAAAGCCGGATGAATAATACACCGGTTTACGTTGAAAATACTGCTGTGCTTGAGGATTACTGGTGCAAAGTGATTAAAGAGTTGGGCCATGCCGAGAAACTGGTTATAGGGGGAAAGTCGCTTTCGGTTTTTTCAGCCAGCCGTGTTGCTGACAGAATGGGTGTGCGGGGTGTGGTAGGTTTGGAGTTTCCCTTTATTTCACCCGACCCGGATTTGTTGCTTGATTATGGGCACTTGAAAACCCTAAAAACGCCCGCGCTGATTATTCAAGGCACTGAAGATCCGCTGGGCGGTTTTTCACAGGTCAATGACTCGGTCTTTTCGCACACCACGAGCCTGCATTGGTTGAAGAATACAGGCCATAATTTTATGCCCGGGAAAAACAGCAGCAAAACCATGGATGAAAATATTCTGGATGCCGTTGAAATAATTGCGGAGTTTCTGGAATTTCTGCAGGAATAACTCTAAAAAATCATACATGACCGTCTATGTTTTATTTCTTCTGTTGAGATGAGCTGGATTAAATGCGGTGTTTGTTTCTTGTTGCCCATAGAGTGGACGCCAATTCAATGCATTCTTGTTGGGTGCTGGCTTTTTGCATTAAGCGCAGCACAAGGGCAAGTGTTGCTGTAATTGCTTTCTCGCCGTAATTTGAGTGCTGTTTTCCACGCCACACCTCTCTTAAGGTGCGGCTGTCTAGTTGAGTTTCATCCTCGGCACGGCTTGTGAGCAGGGGTGACCACTCTTCATTTTCAAATTCAGCGCGTGACACCATTTGTATCAAGCAGCGCGCATCGGGTTTGCATTCAATTTCTCCTCCTTCTCCTTTGATAACTGCCATGTGATTAAAACCCAATCTCAGCGCAGCTTCCTGATGCGAGGCCCGATAGGGTGGATGAAATATACTGGTCAGTAAATACGGTGAATTGCTGGGATTAATTAAGCGAACCAGGGTATTAATCGGAGAGCGGACCCCCAGCAGGGGGCGAAGCGTCAGCAAGTGGTGCAGGGGCGGACAAAATGCGTTCAGTGGTAAATAAGCAAAATTGTCCTTCAGTAATGCGATACGGGCTTCTTCAGCTGTGTGGCATGGCGCAATGCCTAATTCTGATAATACGGTAGAGCTATACAGACGTTTTACCGAGTCTTCATGGGCGCCATGCATAAAGACGGGGATGTTGTAATCTGCCAAGGCTAAAACAGCGAGAATATACCAGTTAAACTGACGATGTTTGCCAGCATAACTTGGCCAGTCAATTGTGGCGTTAAGCCGGGTGGGAAGATGTTGGGCACAATACTCTCTTGCTGCTTTTGCGAAACCGACCAATTCATC
The DNA here is from genome assembly GCA_036802845.1 of Pseudomonadales bacterium. GTDB lineage: Bacteria > Pseudomonadota > Gammaproteobacteria > Pseudomonadales > UBA3067 > DAIRVL01. The sequence goes on from DAIRVL010000049.1 coordinate 12,179, forward strand.
GGTGGTTTCCTCTCTTACCCGAATCAACAAGAGAAAAGCGCCGATTTGAACCTCTTCAACCTGTTGATGTAATAACAGGCTCATGGCCTGATAGGCTTCGTCTTCTGTGAGTGACCTGCCGCTGCGTTTGCCTCGTCCAAGGATGCGGATATATTGGGCAAAGGGGTGTTCTTCTGTTGTGCTCATTGGCGCTTACTCAAAGACAGTTGGCTGGTTTCGGGAGCCCCGAGATTTTACAGACCAGTTTTGCCGGGCTGCCATTAAAAAGCTTCATCAAATAAATGCTTTGACCTTTTTCCGGTCCGAGTCGCTGACTGATGAATTTTACCAAGGGGCGTGTGGTAGGGCTATGATCATAGGTTTGATAAAATTCGCGTACCAGATGGATGATGTCCCAGTGTGCCCGGCTGAGGCTGATGTGTTCATTGCTAGCGAGTACACAGGCAATTTCAGGCGTCCAGTGGGTGTGGTTTTTTAAAAAGCCTTCACTGTCCAGTTCAAGTGCGTGTGTCATATATAAGAAGTAGCTTGTCAGTTTTCAGGGAATTAATTCCATCTGTAGGTACTTTGATGTTTGGCCACCAGATCGACAAATGTTGAATAATCGATTAGTTGAATGCTGGAACCCAGGGCTTCCAGCTTGAGTCCCCGTGCTATCAGATCATCTTTTATGGCATAGAGAGCGTGACGCTGTGTTGCCTTGGTTAATAAGTGCCACGTCAGTGAATGGGGTAGCAGCGTATAGACCCCGTTAGCCAGTATCAAGAGTTCATGTCCGTCGCCCATGGTGTTAATGCCGTGTTGCAAGGCTTCAGGATTCGGCTGATTTTTTGACAGAATATGCAGGAGTGTCATGGTTCAATAATTCAAGACAATATCTTGATCTTCCAAAAGAAAGTTAATTTGTTCGGCGTTCACGATGTCTGCTTTGAGAGCAAGCAGGGCAGGGTCAATATGCCGAGAAGTTAATGAATGGCGACAGACAAAAATCTTGTTGATTTCGTACAAATCGAAGGCACTCAAAATGGCTTCGATACTTTTTTGCTGGAGACTTGACGGGTTTTGCTCGCCAAGTAATTGGTACACGGCCTCATTTTGGAATAACAGTGAAATATCCTGACCAAAAACACTGCCGGCCAAAATGGAATCCAGTGCTTCTTTGGCCAGCATCGAGCCATAAGGCGCTTGGTTGCAAATAAAGAGTAGTTTTTTCTTGTATGTCATGTGCGTAACGCTGTGTACGTCAATTGCCAAAACTAATAAAACGATCTGATTCTATGATCGCATCAATGAGTTGTCCCAGACCAGAAAGTATGAAGGGGGCTTGTAATGAATAAGTAGGCTTTTCGTAACGTTGCGCCTCATCCTGATCAATAATGCCCCGCCGCAGCGCTGACGCAATACAGACAACAAGTTCAATCTTATAGGTGTTTGCTAAATCAACCCAGGCGGTGTGCAGGTTAAGTTCGTCTTGCGGTGGGGTATTTAGACAGTTGGCATTTAAAACCCCGTCACCGTGAAAGAAAACACGATGAATGGTATGGCCTTTGGTAATGGCGGCCTGAACAAACTGGTAGGCAGCAAAGGCTTCCTGGCTGGTATAGGGCGCGCACAGAACGCAGACTGAAAAAATCATAGTGCTACAAATAGAAACGAGAACTCAAATGAGTTCTCGTTAAAAAGTTAATTGCGGGAAAGGGTGAATTATTCGTCGCGACTTCCGCCACCGAGCAGGCTCAATAAAATAGTGAAGATGTTATAAAGCATGACGTACAAGGTGACAGTGGCTGAGATATAATTGGTTTCACCACCGTGGATGATGGCGCTGGTTTGCCACATAATCAAACCCGAAGAGAGAACCAGGAACATGCAACTGACGGCCAGACTTAAACCTGGAATATTCAGGAATACACTGGCGATGGCAGCAATAAAGGCCACAAGCATACCTGTCATCAGAAAGCCGGTCATAAAACTTAAGTCTTTTTTTGTGATCAATACATACGCTGAAAGAGTAAAGAAGATCAAAGCCGTGCCGCCCAGCGACATCAGAATAGGCTCATAGCCTACAGTTCCAACGTAATGATTCAGGATTGGTCCGATAGAAAAGCCCAGCCAGCCTGTCAGCGCAAATACTGACACCAAGCCCCAGCCTGAGTTTTTGGTTTTTTCTACGGCAAACAGCAAAGCAAAATAAGGTAACAAGGTCCACAGCCCCAAGTACGGTACTTGCAGTGTCATGGCAACGCCCGCTGTGATGGCGCTAAATAAAAGGGTCATTGCAAGCAGGGTGTAGGTGTTTCTTAATACTTTACTGCTTGCCAGACTCGAAGCCTGTTCCCTGTTCAGTGCATAATTGTGCTCTTGCATATTACTTCTCCAGATTTCCAGACATTCTTGTAAGTTTAGGGCAACTACAATGTACCCCGCCTTCTCATAATAAGCCAATAGTACGTTTTTTTGAATTTAGAGCAAGTATTTTTTAGAGAAGATCACATGTAATGAACTTTTTCGGGACGTAAAACCGTAAAATCCCGTCCTAATTTCCCTGTTCAGTGGTTGACTTGGAAAATAAATCGGGTATTCTTTGCGTCCCGTTGTTGATCGATTGCAAAAAACGGGATTATTTGTGCGGCAGCACGGCTATTATCTTAAATAGTATTTGAAAAGTTCAACGTGGAAGAGTGGCAGAGCGGTTGAATGCAACGGTCTTGAAAACCGTCGATGGGTAACCATCCGTGGGTTCAAATCCCACCTCTTCCTCCATTCAATGTTCATTCAAGATGACGATCCTCGTTCCTGAAATGAACGTGGTGAAGCGGTTAAAATAACTCCTTTCTTTATAAATAAATAAGTCACGAAGCCTGGAAGCGATCTCTTTACACGCTTGCAAGGCTTCACTTTTGCTGGAAAATTATATCAGTTGCGTGTTTAAACGTTTGCAGATGTGAAATTACTGAATGACTTTTTTAATGGCTGTTCCCGTAAGATAAATGTGCCGGTCATTCAAGGGCTCGACCCTGATGACTTCGACCTGCGCCGCGAAGGGTGTTTGATGGGGGCGGGTGGCGGGAATGGTGACGTGAAGTTGGTCGCCGAGTAGGAGTTTTTTGGTGGTTTCAATCAATAATCCCGAACCACTCAGATCTAAACACTGTCCCTCATACTTTTCGCTGTATTGGTTTAAGGTGAATAACAACGGCGTAGTCACTTTGACACGAACGAAGTTTCTTTTTTCTTCGTAATCCCTGCTGATATTAATCATTCAATCCGCTTCCTTTGGAAAGAAAAAAACTAGTCTGAGTATATCAGACCATGCCAAAATCGCTAGTTGAGTTCGTTTTTGTGAACAAGCGAGTGTTGTAGGGCTTATGGAGTTAATTCTTTTACTGGATTCCAATGTATCCAGGCGGCGGCAGATGGCCTTGGTTTTGCGAGAAAATGCGTACCATGTATTGGAAGGTTCGGAGGTGCCGAGCGATTGGAGTGTCAGCGATGAAAAGCCTTTATCGCTCATTCTGGCAGCTATTGAGTTATTTAAATCGGATCATGTTCAGTTCAGCGCAGACGCGCTGCAAAAACCTGAAGACCTTGCCTTAATTTTTTTTGCCCATGAACCTGCTGTAAGTGAGGTGATTGCAGCGTTTCAGGCGGGTGCGCTTGATTTTATAACGAATGATGTCTTGAATCGTTTCCGTTTATTGTCGTCTGTCAGCTTGGCTCTGGAAAAACAGTATGCGCTGAATTTGAGGCAAACGCAGTTGATAGCGCTTGAACAGGAAAATCAATCGCTCGCCTTACGATTAAATGCCTTAAAAGCCGATCAGGAGGCGGGGCATCTCGCGCA
>DAIRVL010000050.1:0-15909 GCA_036802845.1 Pseudomonadales bacterium
AAATTATCGCAGATCGCGGGATGTTTTTGGGAGTGAATTTGGGTTTTTCTACAGCCTCAACGTTTGAGCTAAGGGGCTGCGCCTAGTGGCGTGGCCCCGTTGTATGGCTTATGGCTTTATTGCCACGATATGTCAATTTTACGATGTTGAGCGACGCAATCGCCAAGGTAAAAATTGATTTTGATTCAGAATAAAACGGATAAAAGAACTGTTCAGTATGAAATTTTATTATTCGAGATAAAACGTTATTACTCTGCGACCTATTGGCGCGTAACGCGAATTAATAAACCAAAGAGCGGGTGGTCAAAATAGTGCAGTTCATTGAGTTTTAGTTGTCTGTTTTCCTGCATACGTGCCACATGTGAAGTGACATAACGTGGTGCTGACGGATCCCGTGTTTCTGGTTTATTCTCGTTGGTGTTGAGCGGTGTTTGACTGCTGTTCGGGGCGGTGCTGTTATTTGTTGTGCTGGCATCGGCCAGAGCATACTCAGCAAGCAATAAATCAGTGCTGACGACAATATCATTATTAATGCTCAGGCTAATGCTGCCTTCAAGTTCGTATTGCCCCTCTGGATTGATCTTGCCTCCTTGAATCCATAAAGGGCGGGACTCAATCCCGGTGTTTCTGTGTTGTTGCCATGCGATATGGTAAAGCGTTCTGACCCCTTCGGCTCTTTGTAAGGCGCTTAGATAGTGTTTAAAGGTGTAGTGATTTTGATCAAGAAAAACGGAAGGACTGTCCGGTGTTTGTGTGCCCGATGGCCCGGGGATAATTGCATTGGCGGGGAGAAAACGATCGATTTTTTGTGGCCAGGTTTCGCGTGTGGCTGTAAACGCTTTGTTGTAGCGAAATAGCAGAACTTCGACTTGATAGGCATCACCCGCTACGTTTTCCGCATGACTTATATACGGAAAACAGACGGCCAAGCATAAAAACATGTTGATATGTTTACGACGTAGATATTGATACAACGTTGAGAGTTGAGTCATGTTTAGTTAATAAGGGGCAATAGGTTAAGAGGATTTTTTTTGTTGACGCACACTGGGCTTTTTTTCTGCTCTGTTTTGTTGTTTGTTTGTTGTTACGGTATCAGGCGTTAGCAGTGTTAACAAGGCTTCAACTTTAGCCAGGCGTTTTTCGCCGTTTTCTAATGTGTCCATAAATTTAAGGCGGTCGCCGCCGTCCAAACGAAATTTTGCCGGTTGTGATTGGACCAGTTTGACCAGCTTTAGGGGATCAACAAAGGTTTCGTGTTCAAACTCGATAAAACCACCACGTTCCCCGGCGTCTATTTTGCTAATACCCAGGTTTTCTGCGCGCAATTTAAGTTCTGTCATCTGAAACAGATTTTTGATCGGTTCAAGCAGCAAACCAAAACGGTCAATCATTTCTACTTGGATTTCTTCAAGATCCTGTCCGGATTTAGCATTGGCGATGCGTTTGTATAAAATCAGCCGTGCATGTACGTCGGGCAAATAAGCGTCGGGAATTAAGGCCGGTAAACGCAAATTAATTTCTGCGCCATGTTTGAGTGGGCGGTCGAGATTGGGTGTTTTGCCGGCTCTGATGGCATTAACGGTTTGTTCCAGTATTTCCATATAAAGCGTAATGCCGATGCTGTGAATATTGCCACTTTGCTCCTCGCCCAGCAGCTCACCTGCACCGCGTATTTCAAGATCGTGGCTGGCCAAGGTAAAACCTGCGCCCAGGGTATTGGCTTCGGCAATGGCATCAAGCCTTTTGACGGCATCTGTTGTCATGGCCTTGGGGTGGGGTGTGAGTAAATAGGCGTAGGCCTGGTGGTGCGAGCGACCTACGCGTCCGCGCAGTTGGTGCAGCTGCGCCAGACCGAGTTTGTCGGCCCTGTCCATGATGATGGTGTTGGCCGTGGGCACGTCAATGCCGGTTTCAATAATGGTGGTGCACACCAGAATATTAAAACGTTTGTGATAAAAATCTGACATGACCTGTTCGAGTTCACGTTCCCGCATTTGGCCGTGAGCAACGCCGACACGGGCTTCGGGCACCAGTGCCTCAAGATCATGGGCTGTTTTCTCAATGCTTTTGACTTCGTTATGCAAATAATAAATCTGCCCGCCCCGTAAGAGCTCGCGCAAAACGGCATCTTTGATCGTGCCTGCATCGTGCTGGCGGACAAAGGTTTTAATTGACAGACGTTTTGCCGGCGCTGTGGCGATAATTGAAATATCACGCATGCCGGACAAGGCCATGTTTAAGGTGCGTGGAATAGGGGTTGCCGTGAGTGTGAGAATATCGACATTGGCACGAAGCGATTTGAGTTTTTCTTTGTGTTGCACCCCGAAACGGTGTTCTTCATCGATAACAATCAGTCCAAGATCCTTAAACTCAATCGAATCTTGCAGCAGTTTGTGGGTGCCAATAATGATATCCACTTTGCCGTTGGCCAGTTGTTGCAAAATTTCCTGCTGCTCTTTGGCCGTTTTAAAACGGGAGAGTACGTCGACTTTAATGGGCCAGTTGGCAAATCTGTCCTTAAAACTTTCATAGTGTTGCTGAGCAAGCAAAGTGGTTGGCACCAGAATGGCCACTTGTTTGTGTGCCTGTGTGGCCAAAAATGTGGCGCGCATGGCGACTTCGGTTTTACCGAAGCCTACATCACCGCAGATCAGCCTATCCATGGGTTGTGATGAGCACATGTCCGCCAGAGTGGCGCTGATGGCATTTTGCTGATCGGGTGTTTCTTCGAAGGGGAATTCGGCACTGAATTGTTGGTATTCTGCGTCAGGTAAGGGGAAAGCGTATCCCTTTTTTACCGCGCGCCGGGCATAAATATCGAGCAGTTCGGCCGCTACATCACAGGCTTGTTCAGCGGCTTTGCGTTTTTCTTTTTGCCAGCTGTCTGAGCCTAAACGGTGCAAGGGGGCTGAGTCCGCATCAAAACCGCTGTAGCGTGAAATCAGATGCAGTGAAGAAACCGGCACGTAGAGTTTAGCTTCGTTGGCATATTCAAGCGCAAGAAATTCGACCGATTGACCGTCAACGTGCAGAATTTGCAGTCCCAGGTAACGGCCAACCCCATGATCCAGGTGGACAACCGGTGCGCCAATGCGTAATTCAGTGAGATTCTTTACCGCCAGATCGGCGGCTTCAAAGTCTTTTTTACGGCGCCGCGTTTGCTGAACCTGATGGCCGTAAAGTTGTGATTCGGTAATAAAGGTCAGGCGTGGTTCTAAAAGGGTGACACCTTGCTCAAGAGGCGCAATGATCAGACCCACCGTGCAGGCGTCTGCTGCGCGATAGTCTGTCCAGCGGGTAAAAAGTTTGGGCTCGATGTTAATTTTCTTTAATTGTTCGCGCAAGCTTTCGCGACGACCGGCTGATTCCGCGCTAAAAAGCACCGGAATATTTTCGGCGGCTTGTTGGCATAAAAAGTCAGCAAGTGCCTTGAGTGGCTGCTCCAGATGAACATTCACCGTATGCGCGGTGCCAGGACAGGTGGCAAAATTGTAATGCCCGGCCTGTGCCACAAGTACTTCGTTGCTAATGCTGACTCTGGGAAAGTCTTTAATTGCGGCAAAAACCTGTTCAGGCGCCTGGATGATAGCTATCGGTGGCAGGATCGGACGCGTTGTATCATAACGAAGGTTTTCATAGCGCTCATTGGCTTCTGTCCAGAAGCTCTGCGCGGCTTTTGGCAGATCACCCAAGGTCAAAATCAGGGTTGACTCGGGAAAATATTCAACCAGTGATGCGCAGCTTTCATGAAACAGGGGCAGGTAATATTCCATGCCCGTGGCGGCGATGCCTTCGCTGATATCCTGATAAATCGGGCATCTACGTTGGTCGCCTTCAAATTGTGAGCGCCACCTGGATTTGAAGCGCGTGATGGCCTCGGGTGTCAGTGGAAATTCTTTTGCCGGCAAAAGCTCAATGCTGCTTACCTGGCTCAGTGAACGCTGGGTATCAGGATCAAACAGACGCAAGGACTCAACGTCATTGTCAAATAATTCGATACGGTAGGGCTGTTCGCTGCCCATGGGAAACACGTCGATAATCGAACCACGAATGGCGTATTCACCGTGTTCGTAGACGGTATCAACACAGTGATAAGCGGTCTTGCTCAGTTGAGCTCGCCAGAGCGCCAAATCAAAGTGATCCCCGGTTTTCAGCAAAAAAGTGCTTTGGTTAATATATTCAGCGGGTGCGATACGGCCCATTAAGGTTGTAAGTGGTGCCAGCAGAATACCCTTGGTGAGACGGGGTAATTGGTGAAGCACTTTCAGTCGTTGTGAAATAATGTCCTGGTGCGGAGAAAAACTGTCATAAGGCAATGTTTCCCAGTCTGGAAAATGCAGGATGTTAATTTCTTCATCAGCGAAAAAGTGGATCTCATCAGACAGCTGCTGCGCCGTGAGTGTGTCGGGTGTCAGTACAACACTCAGTCCCTTAAAGGTGCAGGCGGCCTCACTGATTGCCAGCGCAATTGCGCTGCCGCTTAAACCGCCCCATTTACGGTGATCATTTTTTTTGGCCGGGAGCGGCAAGTCTGGAAAAAAAGCGCGATGTTTGGCCAATTGAAGCATCCTCGGAGCAGCGCGTCAGTGTGGGAGCATGTCCCAAAGTAGAAGAGTGAGTAAGCTGTTCGGCATAATCAAGTAAAACAGCGAGCCTTTACACGTGTTTTGCAGATTAAAGAAGGTGAATAAGGCTCTGTTCTGGTAAATCAAGCGAGCGCTTTGGCGGCGTCCATTTTTTCCTTGATGCGTTTTACTTTCTGAAAATTCAATAATAACCACCACCAGTTGGGCTTATAGGTAAAGTCATTTAACTTGAAGGTGCCGTCTTCAGGTATCCACGCCGTAATCAGCGTGACGGGGGGGGTTTTGTAACGAACAATTAGATTATCAACGCTGATCGTCGTGTTACGTAATTGTAATTCTTCTACCAATTCATTCATGTCCATGGAGGGTCCCTGCATCATGGCCATCAGTTTTTGCACGATACCCATGGTCATGTGCGGAAAAAGATCCTGGTATTGTTTAACAAGCAAGGCATCAAATACTTTTTGGGCAAGTTCTTGCGGTACGGCAAACATGAGTGCTTCTCTTTGTGTGGTGGTGGAAAATTAGTGTAGTGGTGGAAACTTAAAAAACGAGCAGCTGTGTCGATTTAGTGGCTAAATGGTAGTTAAGTACCTGTCGCCAGACTGCGCGATTCTAGGAGTTTTGTCCAAAAACGGCAAGGCATGCTATTTTTCTGCGACGACGATGCCGTAGTTCCAGGCCCCGGCCATTAACAGGGGGTACTGAAGCTCAGCCGCTGTCACGTTTTTATTCTGGGTTTTGCTGCGGATGCGTAAAAACTCGGCAATGCCAATAACGCGTTTGGCAATTTGTGACGCAGCCCACATGCGATGCGATGAAGGCACCACATTTTTTGAGCTGTCGCTGAAGTCAATATTTTTGAAACCCACATCGCTCAGATCCTGTTTGAAACGCTCCTGCCCCCAAAGATTGGGAACCGCCCAGCCATCAAGCCATTGGCGCAACATGCCGTCATAACGGGCATCGGGGGTAACATCGTTGATAAAACCATCGGCCACGGCAACGCGGCCGCCGGGTTTGAGTATGCGGTAAGCTTCCTTCAGGAATTCTTTTTTGTCTTCTGCATAACAAACACTTTCCATGCCCCAGACTACATCGAAGGTATTGTCGTCAAAGCCGGTATTGAGATAACTACGCACTTTATAGTCGATGCGCTGATCGAGTTTTTTGTTTATGGCAAATTTGATGGCGCGTTTAAGCTGGTATTCACAAATATTAATACCCGTGCAGTGGACATCGTAGTGACTGGCCAGCCATAAACAACTGCCACCTACACCACAACCTGCATCAAGAATCTTGTCACCTTTTTTTACCCTGGCGCGCTGTGCCAGGATTTTATTCATATTAAGCACGGCCTGGCTGTGTCGGCGATTGTCGGCGTCGTAATAACCGTAATGAAGGGAAAAATTTTTATCGATTTGCCAGACCAAGCGATAATCGATATCACAATCTTCGTAATAGGTGATGATTTCCTGCTCGGTCATGGTGAAAATATCCCCGGGTGAACGTGTTATTTTTATGTGTCAGTTAGGCGTTTTGCATTCAAGGCCAGAATACTAGCATAAAGACCCGCGCCTGTTGTATTGCTTTTCCATCAAATACTTTGTATCAAGGTGGGCAGATGGACGGCTTGGTTTTTATGTCGTCAAATGGTGCTAATTAATTAACGATGAGGAAAACCCGTGAGCTTTGTAACCCCTGATTTGTGTGATGAGAATGCCGAGATTGTGTCGGTGATGACGCCCATGTTGCAAAATTTTGGTGGCCGTAAAGCCTTTTATGGTCAGATTGTTACGATCAAATGTTATGAAGATAATTCCCTGGTCAAGGATCAGGCCAATGAAGCCGGGCAGGGGCGAGTGATGGTGGTCGATGGCGGAGGCTCGCTGCGCTGTGCGTTATTGGGTGATTTGATCGCAAAAAAAGCCTGTGAAAATGGCTGGGCGGGTTTGATCATTTATGGCTGTATTCGTGATGTCGATGCCATTGCCCAACTTGAATTAGGGGTGCAGGCAATAAACAGTATTCCCCTTAAAAGTGTGCGCAAGGGGCGTGGGGATTTAAATCTGGATATTTGTTTTGGTGGTGTGACTTTTAAACCCGGTCATTATGTGTATGCCGATAATAATGGTGTTATTACGGCCCCTGTAGCGCTAAAGCTTCCGTAAAGAATGCTTAGTGAGCCACCCTCTGAAGTGTTTAGTAAAAAGCCTGAATCCCTGTTTGGGCGCGTCCCAAAATAAGGCTGTGGATATCATGGGTGCCTTCATAGGTATTCACCGTTTCAAGATTGATCATATGACGCATGACCGGATAGTCCTCCATAATGCCGTTTGCACCCAGCATGTCACGGGCCTGACGGGCAATATGCAGGGCTTTGCCGCAGGCATTACGTTTGATCAGTGAAATCATTTCCGGGCTGTGTTGCTGTTGATCCATTAATCGTCCCACGCGTAAAGAAGCTTGTAACGATAAGGCAATTTCAGTTTGCATTTCAGCGAGTTTGTATTGAACCAGTTGATTCGCAGCCAGTGGTCGCTCAAACTGAATTCGATTAAGTGCGTAGTCCCGGGCGGTAAACCAGCACGCTTCGGCGGCGCCCATGGCGCCCCAGGAAATACCATAACGTGCGCTGTTCAGGCAGGAAAAAGGGCTGTGCAGCCCTTTGCTTTTGAGCAGCAGTTGTTCGTCGCTTACAACTACGTCGTCGAGATGAATTTGACCGGTGATTGAGGCACGCAATGATAATTTTCCCGTAATGGTGTGTGTGCTCAAACCGTTCATGCCTTTTTCAAGAATAAAACCACGAATGACCTGATCTTCATCTTTAGCCCAGATAATAAACACATCGGCGATTGGGGCGTTGGTGATCCACATTTTTTGCCCGTTTAGGCTATAACCGCCAGCCACTTTGTGGGCAGTGGTTTTCATGCTGCCAGGGTCGGATCCGCTTTGAGGCTCGGTTAAGCCAAAACAGCCGATCAAGTCACCCGAAGCCAGGGCGGGTAAATAACGGTTTTTTTGTTCTTCACTGCCGAAGTGGTAAATGGGGTGCATGACCAGGCTTGACTGCACGCTCATGGCAGAGCGGTAGGCGCTATCGACGCGCTCTATTTCCCGAGCGGCAAGTCCATAGGCAACATAGCTGCTTCCGGCGCAGCCATAACCCTGGATGGTCATGCCCAGTAAACCAAGCGCGCCCATTTCCTTGAACAGATTCAGATCAAAACTTTCATCTCTGAAGGCCTCACGAATGCGCGGCTGCAAGGTGTGCTCGGCATAACGCTGCACATTGGTTTGAATCAGGCGTTCTTCATCACTGAGCTGTTCGTCCAGACGAAAAATATCCTGCCAATGAGGAGAGGGCGAATGTTTGTTCATGCATGTATTCCCTGCGAATTAAAAACCCACGTTTTTAAGTGTGGTGTATGCAAGAGAAATTGGAAAGGCGCATTGATGATAGAAAAACGCCGATTCAAGGTGAATCGGCGTGGGGAGACTATTTATGATTCACGGCACTAGGGAAGCAGATGACTCACGGCATCTCTTTCTTCGCACAGTTCTTTTTCGGTGGCGCTCATTTTTTCGCGACTGAAGGCATCAATTTCCAGTCCTTGAATGATAGTGAAATCGCCATTTTTACAGGTGACAGGGAAGGAATAGATCAGGCCTTTACTGATACCGTAACTGCCATCGCTGTAAACGCCCATGCTGACCCAGTTATTATCAGGCGTGCCCAGTGCCCAGTCATGCATATGATCAATGGCGGCGTTAGCGGCGGAGGCTGCGCTTGACGCGCCACGGGCTTTGATAATGGCCGCACCCCGTTGTTGAACGTCAGGAATAAATGTTTCCTTGTACCAGCTTTCTTCAACCTGCGACGTGGCGGCTTTACCCTTGATCAGCGTGTTGGAAATCTGCGGATACTGGGTTGATGAGTGGTTGCCCCAAATGGTCATTTTGCTGATGTCGGTAACATGGGTGCCGGTTTTTTGTGCCAGCTGTGCAATGGCCCGGTTATGGTCAAGACGGGTCATGGCTGTAAACTGGCGAGGGTTGATATCCGGCGCGTTACGTTGCGCAATCAGGGCATTGGTATTGGCTGGATTACCAACAACCAGCACTTTGATGTTGCGATTGGCGACCTGATTGATTGCTTTGCCTTGCACGGAGAAGATGGCGGCATTGGCTTCGAGTAGATCCTTGCGTTCCATGCCGGGTCCACGGGGACGGGCGCCCACCAATAAAGCGTAATCCGCATCTTTAAATGCTACATTGGGGTCATCAGTAATGACGATGTCGTGCAAAAGTGGGAAGGCGCAGTCTTCAAGCTCCATGGCAACGCCTTTAAGCGCATTCAAGGCTGGCGTAATTTCCAGTAATTGAAGAATCACTGGCTGGTCAGATCCTAACATGTGACCCGAAGCAATACGGAACAACAGCGAATAGCTGATTTGACCTGCTGCGCCGGTGACGGTAACTCTTTTGGCTTGTTTCATCAAATGTTCTCCACTGGTAAGTAAGAATTGGGCCTGAGTGATTGGATTTGGCGGGTTATAAAAACAGTATTCATGCTTGGAATGGCGGAGAATTTTAGACGCGTTGTTCTGTAATTGCTAATTATTTATTGCTTACTTGCTCACTGAAAGAATCAGAACAAAGTTGACGTGGGGAAGGGACGCGTTGCGTACCGATTCAGGAATTAGATCTGCTTCTTTAAAACATCAAATAAAAAATAGATTTAATTTTGTTGACAATAGAAAGACTTATGCAGTTGGCTCTAATACAAAGATTATGTGCCAAGGATTTTGTGAAAAATAGCGGCTAAGCCATTGAATCATTACTTAATACATTGATTTATAAGCAATATTATAATTGGTAAAAAAATGATCAATTTATAGAAACGCCTCGGAATTAAGGCCTTAAAAAGGATATCAAGGAATTGTTAACAGACTTATCCACAGGAGTTGTGGATAAAAATAGTAATAGTTAAGCATAGCGAATAAATAGTATCTTGCTTCAAAAGACGGTCGTTTTTTACAAAACATTACATAACTGTTTAATTCGATTACAGCGTTGTTTTGTCTTATATCGATCGGTGAGACGTAGCACGGTGTATTTGCCGGGGCTGATGAGATATACAATGATCAGCGCCTATCAATTTTTTCATGGAGTTTTTTATGAACACCAAAGAGCCCGCACCAGGTTTTTTTAATCTATTGAATCGAGCCCAGAAAAAAATCAGGGATTACCCTGTCTTGGAACAGATTAGTGAGCAGGCCCTGGAAAAATTCGAAAAACAGCATGAACGCTTGAATAGTGTTTTGGATGAATTGTCCATTTTAGTGCGCATGCTCAAAGCCTGGTCCACCCGATCCTATACCACCATTCCAGTCAGAAGTATGGTGATGGTCTTGGCGGCTATTTTATATTTTCTCTTACCCCTCGATTTTATTCCTGATTTTATTCTGGGCGTTGGTTTTCTTGACGACATCACGGTGATCGGTTTTGTGGTGCAGTCCATCCGAAAGGATATTGAAAAATTCAGGCAGTGGGAGCAGGAGCCTACTGTGCTTGATAAACAAGGCAGCACTGTACAGGAGACGCAAGACGGAGCATCGTCACCTTAAAAGTCTGCGGGACAAATTCATCTATGATGCTGAAAAATGTTGACCTGAATTTACTTATTTATCTCGATGTTTTACTGCGCGAAAAAAATGTAACACGTGCGGCGGAACAGCTTGGCATTACTCAGCCGGCTATGAGTAATGGCTTAAAACGTTTGCGTGGTATTTTTAATGACCCTTTGTTGATTCGCTCCAGTGAGGGCATGACGCCTACAGAGCGCGCGCTGGAATTACAACCGGCGCTGCGCACAGCACTTTTTGATTTACAAAAAGTGTTAGAGCCTAATCAAAGCTTTGAACCCAAAGAAAGCAAACGCATGTACCGTATCATGGCCTCAGATTACGCTGAGGCGACCTTGGTGCCTTTGCTGGTTAAGCACATGCGTGAATTGGCACCTAACATTGTGCTCGATTTTCTGACGCCTTCTGATGTCAGTTACAAGGATATGGAACAGGGACGGGTTGATCTGGCGATTAATCGCTTTAATGAAATTCCTGAATCTTTTCATCAAGTGACGGTGTGGGAAGATTCATTCTCCTGTTTGCTGAACAAGAACAATCCTGCGGTTAATAATTTTACGCTCAAAGCCTATCTTGATGCGCAACATATCTGGGTCAGTAAAACCGGTATGGGGGTGGGCTTTGGCATGAATCCTGAAAAATCAGGGCAGTTGGGCTGGATAGACAAAGCGCTGCTGGAAAAAGGTGAAAAAAGAAATATCAGTATCTTTACCCGCCACTATCAGATGCCGGCCTTGATCGCAGAAAGTAATGATTTGATTGCCACCTTGCCAACGCGTGTGGCGCTGTTGCAGGCTAACAATAAGCGTCTGGTGGTTTTGCCGACGCCCTTTGATATTCCGCCATTTGAGTTAAAAATGGCCTGGAGTCCATTGTTGCAGCACAATCCGGCGCACAAGTGGTTGCGAACATTGATTTTGAATGTAGCGCAAGAAGTGGTGCATGAAGGTGGACAAGTCTAACGCTGCGGGCTGGGTCCCATATAAATCATGTTGTGGTGGGGAATATTGGCATCCATAAATTCTTGCCCCTGTACTTTAAACCCCATTTTTTCATAAAAGGCTATAGCGTGGTTTTGAGCGTGAAGGAATAAATCGGGGTAGGTCTGTTTTTTTGCCCAGTCGATTACATACAGCAAAAGTTGTTTACCCAAACCTGAGTGCCGATAATCAGGCATTACGGCCATACGTCCAATCTGCCCGCTTTTTAATAAACGGGCGCAGGCAATGGCTTGATTTTGCTTGTCAGTCAGCAGGAAATGAATCGCGTGAGCGTCTTCGCCATCCCACTCCAGATCAAGGGGGACGCCCTGTTCTTCGATAAAAACAGCACGTCGAATACATTGCAGCGCCTGTTGCTCTTCCAACCAGTTAACCTGGCGCACCTGCGTAAGCAAGGGAGTGATGCTGGGCATTTAATCCTCAGTAGCGTCGTTAGCGAAATAGAGCAAACCCTGACGGTGTAAATCAGTCAGCCAGTTCAGGGCGGGGGCCGATTTTAAATACGGCGCTACCATTTCGGTGGTTAACACTCGGTGATTACAAAGCGTCGTGACCAGTGTATCGAGCTGGGGATGCGGATGGTTCGCGCCATTAATATAAAGTTTGACGCTAGACTCACTCACTTGCGTAAAAAGAAAACGACTGCCTTCATCCCGATGCAGTGTTTCGCCATGCATGAGTCGCGTTGCAATGGTTGAGTTCGAGAGTGCTTCGCTTGCAAGTGGTGAATAATCATCGTACTTGGGTTCTGTCAGCATGCGCGCCACCCAGTCAGCCAAAACGCTTTTGTCATCAAGTGCCTGGATTAACAGTCCTTTGATTCGATCAATAGCGGCTGTTGTTAACAAGCCGGTCTGTTGGGGCAGGCTTAAATCAGGGTCGGTATAACGAATATCATTAAGGCCACGCTCCAGGATGTCGTTGCAAAAATATTCCGCTGTTTCCGGTAAACTCGGTGCCTGAAAGCCAACAGAGTAGGTAATGCATTCACCCTCTGCAATACCATAATGGGCAAGGCGGGGCGGCAAGTAGAGCATATCGCCGGGTTCGAGTACCCACTCGGCCTGTTGCTCAAACTCTTTGAGTAATCGTAAATGTGGATGTTTGCGCAATACACTGTGTGCGCCGCAGAACTCGCCAATGCGCCAGTGTCGCTGCCCCTGTGCCTGTATCAGAAAAACATCATAGTTGTCGTAGTGCGGCCCGACGCTGCCCCCAGGCGCCGCATAACTGACCATAACATCATCAATTCGCCACTGGGGAATAAAATCAAACTGTTCCAGCAAGGGCGTAAATTGAGGCAGGTAAAAATTTACTGCCTGAACTAACAGTGTCCATTCGGTTTTTGGCAGTTTGCGGTAGGTTTTTTCATCGAAAGGCCCCTGCAAAAGTTGCCAGTGGCTGTTTTTGCCTTTGTCGGCGCCGATGATAATGCGTGACTCGATATTTTTTTCCAGCGATAAACCGGCCAATTGATCGGCATCGGTATAGCTTGCGGCATCAGGCACTGCTTGTCGTACCAACAAGGGTTTTTTCTGCCAGTATTCCTCCAGAAATTGTTGGCGAGACAATCCACCCAGCAAGGCTAAGCCACTCATAAACTGTCCTATATTTTTTTCGCTTGTTGGCTGGCATTGCCGGTATAACGTGCGGGCGAGAGTGTTTTGAGTTCCTGTTTGACGCTCGCGGGTAAGGTCAGCGTGTCAATAAAATCGTGAATGCTCTGTTGGTTGATGGTTTTGCCACGGGTCAATTCTTTGAGTTTTTCATAGGGTTTTTCAATGCCGTAACGCCGCATCACTGTTTGAATCGGTTCCGCAAGCACTTCCCAGGCATGGTCGAGATCGTCCGCCAGACGCGTTTGATTCATTTGCAGTTTGCTGATGCCTTTGAGTGTGGCGTGATAGGCAATCAGACTGTAAGCAAAACCGGTACCCAGATTACGTAATACGGTGGAGTCGGTGAGATCACGTTGCCAGCGGGAAATAGGCAGCTTATTGGCCATATGATCCATAATGGCATTGGCAAGACCCAGATTGCCTTCCGAGTTTTCGAAATCAATGGGATTGACTTTATGGGGCATGGTGGAGGAACCAATTTCACCGGCGACTGTTTTCTGGCTGAAATAACCCAGGGAAATATAGCCCCAGATATCACGATCAAAATCGATCAGAACGGTATTGAATCGACAAAAGGCATGAAATAACTCGGCAATATAATCGTGTGGTTCAATTTGTGTGGTGTAAGGATTCCAGGTCAGTCCCAGGCTTTGGACAAAATCCTGCGCCAGCTGTTCCCAGTTTATTTCGGGGTAGGCGACCAGATGTGCATTGTAGTTACCCACAGCACCGTTGATTTTCCCTAGGGGCTTGGTTGCTTCGATCTGGGTCAGTTGACGTCGCAAACGCGCGGCCACATTGGCCATTTCCTTGCCCAGTGTCGTAGGTGAGGCCGTTTGACCGTGGGTGCGCGATAACATGGCTACATCGGCGTAGTGGTGAGCCAGTTGGGTAATGGACTCGGTGATTTGATGACAAATAGGCAAAATCTGGGTTTCGAGCCCTTCTTTTAGAATCAGGGCATGAGAGAGATTGTTGATATCTTCCGAGGTGCAGGCAAAGTGAATAAATTCGGATACAGCGTTCAACTCCGCATGAGCGGAAATTTTTTCCTTGATGAAATATTCAACGGCTTTGACATCATGATTGGTGGTGGCTTCAATGTCTTTAACGCGCTGAGCATCCTTGAGTGAGAAATCACGGGCCAGTGTGTCCAGAAAAGTCACCGCATCAGCGCTTAACGCAGGCACTTCTTTTATGCCGGTTTGTGCAGCCAGGTGTTGTAACCAACGAACTTCCACCGTGACCCGGGCTTTGATCAAACCAAACTCACTGAACATAGTGCGCAAGGACTGCGTTTTGCTCGCATAACGTCCATCAATGGGGGAAATAGCAGTAAGCGTTGAAAGTTCCATGATTAATCCTGAAGTTGGCAATTAAAACGAAAATAACCCAAACGTGATTCTTAGGGGCGGCACTCTTATTCCAAATCGATTTCACGTTGCTGGGCTTTGTGTTGCAGCTTCATCACACGCCGTTCACGCATGCTGATATTTACCGCAGAACCAATGTGCTGTTCGCCGCGTTGTTTGGCCAGTTGCATCTGGGTTTCGCGCGCGGCAAAACGTTGACGCTGGGTTTCGCTCGACTGTTCGGCACAATGATGGCAGCTGATACCGGCTACATAGTGTGGATGCTTTTTGTCATTTTCGGTAATCGGCATGCGACAGGCATGGCACTGGTCATACGTGCCGGCGGTCAAGTCGTGATTCACCGTAACGCGATTGTCAAAAACGAAACATTCTCCCTGCCACATGGATTCTTCCTGCGGAATTTTTTCGAGGTAGTTTAATATCCCGCCTTCCAGATGGTAGACCTCTTCAAAGCCCTGTTCCTTTAAATACGCGGTGGATTTTTCGCAGCGAATACCTCCCGTGCAAAACATGGCGATTTTTTTATGCTGCTCGGGATTCAGATGCTCACTGACCCACTGTGGAAGCTCGCGAAAGGAGGTGGTTTTGGGATTAACGGCCCCCTTGAAACTGCCAATGCCGATTTCATAGTTATTGCGCGTATCAATAAGCAGCAGCTCCGGGTCACGCAGTAAAGCATTCCAGTTTTCGGGTTTGACATGCGTGCCAACCACCCGATTAGGGTCAATACCTTCAACACCCAGGGTGACAATTTCTTTTTTCAGTTTGACCTTGGTGCGATAAAAAGGAAGTGTGTCGTGAAAAGATTCTTTGTAACTGAGCAAAGCAAAACGTTCATCGTGTTTAAGCCAGGTGAGCAGTGCATCAATGCCTGCACGTGAACCCGCCACGGTGCCATTGATGCCTTCGCGGGCCAATAAAAGGGTGCCAACAATGGCGTGATCAAGCATCACCTGCAGCAGGGGTTCACGCAGTGTTTCAAAGTCATCAAGGCGGACAAAACGGTATAAAGCACATACTACGACGGGAGCAGTCATTTGCGACATCCTATTAATGCTGTCCGGAACGTAAATCCGGCGCATGAATAAAAAACCGCGATTATACCTGAATGCGAATTCGGGGTTAAGGCCGAAACAGTCTTGGGCCAGGGCCCCCTCATTAAAAAGCAGGTGACAAATCTATAGAAATCTGTCATTTCAGGTCTTTTCTGCAAGGATCGCCTGAAGTGGAAGACAATTCGGTAGGCTTTATTGATTTTTCTCGTAACATTCCCGATCACCGGATAGAGAGGAAGAAGTTACACCGTGTTGAAGAACTGTTGCTGGTCACGTTTTGTGGTGTGATCGCGGGCTGTGATAGCTGGGATGACATTGAGCTGTTTGGAAAAACCAAGCTGGCGTATTTGAAGCGGCATTTGCCTTTTAAAAATGGTCCACCCAGCGATGATACCTTGCGTCGATTTTTTCGAGCACTGGATCCTGAGCCCATTGAAGCGTGTTTTACTCAGTGGGTGAAGTCATTCCAATTGGAGTTGAGCTCGCGGGTGGTGGCCATCGATGGCAAGAGTTCACGCTGCAGTTTTGAGGGGGGAATCGAGCCTTGCATGTGATCAGCGCCTTTGCCAGTGAAGTAGGCCTGGTGTTGGGGCAATTGAAGGTTGATGGCAAATCCAACGAGAT
>DAIRVL010000051.1:0-15653 GCA_036802845.1 Pseudomonadales bacterium
CAGGCTTGCCCGGCCAGGCCGGTTTGCAATGGAAATAGTTCAGAAAAGACAGGAAACCAAAAATGAAAACCAACGTTTGGTTTGAAAAAAATCTACCCAACGCTGAAACAGGTGTTCAGAATCGGGTTTTTCTACAGCCTCGTTAGGGCTAGGAGTCCTCATGCTTACTATCAACAAAGTCAAACGCATTTTCGCCGTAGTCATTGGGTTTGCGTTGCTCGGTGGAATTGCATGGGGTTTCTTTGCATTTATTCGTACGTTCTGGGATGCATTCACGCAACTAAATCCAACAGTAGCTACTGGAATGCTGGCCGCTGTTACTACAATTCTTGTGTCTGTCATTTCTGTCTTGTATGCCAAGTATCTCGAACAGAAGCTCAATCTTCGAAAGGAACATCGAGAAAAGAAGATTCCTGTTTACGAAGAGCTCATCGCTTTTCTTTTTCGCGTCGTCTATGCACAGAAAGAGGGCGCGGAGCAATTATCGGACAAGGAAATCATTGACACCTACTCCCGCCTTACGCAGATGATTATCATTTGGGCATCCGACGATGTAGCAAAGGCATTCCATAAGTTTAGAGTTGCTAGCCTTGCCGAACACAAAACTTTCTTGCCCCTCGCACTTTCAGTCGAAGAGCTATTTTTGGCAATTCGCCGAGATTTGGGCCACAAGAACGATGGCATCGTAAGCGGGCAGTTGCTAGGCATGTTTATCAATGACCTACATAAGCTCATTATGCCCTAACCCGGCGTTGAAGAGGGCCCTGACGGGCCGTGGCCTGAGATCAAACGTTAGGCGTCGCAGATTCAATAGTGGTAGCGCAACTGTGCAAGCTGCAATGAATCCCCTTCAACTCGATATACCATTCGATGCTCGTCAGTTATTCGTCGAGACCAAAATCCGGAAAGCGCGTGCTTTAAAGGCTCAGGCTTGCCCAAACCGGAAAATGGCTCGCGCTTAACCTCTTGAATCAGCTTATTGATGCGTTCGACCATCTTGCGATCCTGCTTTTGCCAGTACAAATGGTCATCCCAAGCTTCGTCCGAGAAGATCAACTTCACTTTGGCAGCTCCCGCTCAACTCCCATGCCCGAACTAAGTTGCGCCACTGAAGATAAAAGGCGCCTCGCATTTGCCGGACTGCGCAAAAGGAATGCAGTTTCTTCAAGCGCCTTGTAATCTTCAAGCGATAACATCACAACAGACTGTTCTCCGTTACGGGTAATGATCAAAGGCTCATGGTCATCACAAACACGATCCATGGTCTTGGCCAGGTTGGCGCGTGCCGCGCTGTAGGTAATAGCGTCCATCAAAGCTCTCCTATGTGTATGTACGGATAATTGTACAACACAGCCATAGGTTCCGGCAAGTGTCTAGCAGCGCGTGCTAACGATTTCGCTCACCGTTGAATAATGTGTAGTAGCTCAGACTTGATCTGACAGTTGCCCGTTTTAAAAAGGGTATCCTCCCCTGCCAACAAACTACAGCACCCATTGCCATGACACAAACAAGCCTCGGGGTGTGCCGGGGAAATAGCGCTCGGAGCCAAAGGCAAAATCGGCGCGTTCGGCATAATTAACGTTGGCGATATTATCCAGACGTGCGCTCAGGCGCATGTTTGGCGACAGCTGATAACTTGAACGTGCGTTGAGCAGGGTATGGCCGGGGTAGAGGTGGTCGTTGCTGGCATCCATGTAGTAACGTCCTTGATGATTCAGTTCCAGTTCCCACGTTGATTTTCCCGACAGCAGATTCTCGGGTTGGTACAGCCAGCGAAGTTGCGCGATTTGTCGGGGAGCCGTTTGCATCATATCGCCGGCGGCTACTTCGTCGCCCCATGCATTGTCATAACGATGCTCTGCATAACTTCCGGCCGCAATAAGATTTTGTTCGTGCGTCACATGGTAGGTCAGTGCCAGTTCAATGCCCTTTGATTCAGTCGCGCCATCGTTAAAAATCAGACGGTCGGAATTAACGTAAATCACGTTTGTCTCTTTTTGTAGATAGACGAGCAATTGTGATTCATAGGTTTCGGTCATCCGATTAATACCCAGCTCGACACTGTTGAGTTTTTCGGAATCGATGTTTGCACTGGTTTGACCGGCCTGCAGGCGATAGAGGTCGGTGGCTTGCGGTGGGCGAAAACCACTGCCCAGAGATGAAAAGAGCTGTGACGACTGGGTAAGGTCATAACTTGCACCCAGCCTGATTGCGCCATCAATAAAATTGTCGGCGCGGTTAGCGGGGCGAGTATAACGGCAGCCCTTGGCTGACGCGCAAGGACTGCCATCGTCACGGGTGTTTCCACTGAGCATCTGGTTGCTATAGTCGTAGAACAGATGTTCAAGGCGCAGATTATGGGTGAAATGCAGCTTGGGTGTGCTTTGCCAGTCGGCACCGATGGAGGCGGCCAGATAACGTGTTTGCACATCGAAGTCGTAATGTTTTCCGTAGGGCAGGGTGCCGAATAACTCCGGACTTTTCTGCAATTCCTTGACGGAAATGTCAGCACCTTCCGTGCGTAGACCTGCGTTGAATTGATATTTTTCGGTGACTGGCCAGCTTACGTTGCTTTGTATTCCTGCGCTGGTTTGCTCATTGTGCTCGGTGGGTGTGCCGGGTAAAAAGTGCATGAGAAAATCCATCTGCGAGCGCCGCCAGTAGGGCGTAACGGTGACCATGGAATGCTCAAGTTTGCGGCTGAACTGTGACGAAACACGTGATGACCAGGCATCACGGTAGGCATTGGGGTTGGGATTGCTGCGTTTGAGGTCTGCATTCTGATACGCGTCATCGCCCACAACGTAGGCTCCGGTGTGCTGATTCAACAAGGTGCCACTGACAATCGTACTGTTTAACCAGTCGCCTTGTTTGTTATCCATACGCATTGTTAATTTTTGCTGATCATAATCACTGGCATCACGGTAGCCATTGCTGTGTGTAGTGTTTACATCCAGACGCAGGGCACTGTCATCAATACGCTGGGTATTGCTGAGCTTTACGCGGGCAAAATCATAGGGCCCGCCTTCAATATCGACCTGGGTTTGGTCCAGCGCTGCTGGAGCTGGCGTGATGACATTCACGACACCATTGAGCGCACCGCCGCCAAACACCGAGCTCGACGGACCACGGATGACTTCAATGCGTTCGGCTTGCTCACTGTTAACTTCAATAAAATTGTTGGCATTACAAAAACCCGCTGGTCGCAAAGGAATGCCGTCTTGCATAAAAAGAAAGGTGCCGCAGGCGCCGGGCCCGGTGAGTGAGGGTGAACGAATGGCTGTCAGATGTTCCTGACCGGAGCCCATGCTGATCCAGGTGCCGGGCACGTGCGAAAGAATCTGACTGATATGGCTGTGGCCCGTGCGTGCGATGTCGTCCTGACGAATGGCGCTGTAGTTGCCCGTGCTGGACCAAAGTGACTCGAGGGTGCTGGGTGCCGAAATGATAATCGGTGGTGTGGCGGTGTCGTTTGTCGTGTTGCCACTGTCAGCCAACACAGGCAAGGGGCCGACAAGGTAGAGTATGGATGTGCAGAGAATAAATCGATGTTTCACAAGGAATCCTTACTTGTTTGGGTGGAATAATAACCGTGACATGGCCGCGCTTGTGAGTGCCTGCAGAGGCCTTATTCGTTTTTTTTGTTCGTATTTTTGGACGACTTTCCGTTTTTTGGCAATGAAGAAACGGACTGTAAGTGAGGGTGCGCAGCGGAGGCTATTTCCTCGGCAAATACCACGGTGCTGTAGTAATCGATCGTGTGGTAAGCAATGGCTTTCATGACGGCAATGGTCTGCATGTCGTCGTTTATGAGCGCCTGTGCAATGATGGCGAATTCAAACCATGTTGGCCCTTTGGCCTTTTGATTGTGTTTGGCCCAAAGCGCCAGAAAAACAAAACGTTCAAACCATTTTTGCCGGTAAGGCTCAAGGATGTAGTTAATAGCCAATGTGCTGGCTACAGGCAGGGTGCCTGTCAGAAACTGCTTGATTCGTTGTTCGAGCGCATCATCCTGCTCGAACCAGCCTTGGGTGAACGCATTTTGCGCAAGCCATTTAACGCTGTTCTTATGCGCTTTTTCAGTCACCTTGGCGAGAAAATACTGTGGAAATTCTTCCTGCCATTGTTGCAGCATGAGTTTTGGATTGAGCTGTTGCGGCTGCCAACTGTTCAGCCCCAGCCATTCCGTCCATAACAGGGCTTCAGCCGTAATCGGTTCGCCGGAAATAACATTCAGCGCGAGAAAATGAGGTAATACGGTACGAAGCCAGCTTTCATCACTTTCCAGGCAATAGATTTCCTGTTTCATGTGTTTGATTTGGGCTTCGCATTCCTTGCGCGTAGTCAGCGGGGACGCCCAGGTGTCGAGCACGCCAAACTGTTCTTTGAAAATAGCGCCCACCAGCGCGTATTTGCGAGCGACCTGAAAAAGACAGAGTACCGAACTGGCACCCACACCATCGACTGTAGACGCATGGATCTGGATTAAATGAATGTGTTCGGGTGCAGTGGCCGGTTCACAGGCAAGCCCTGTTTTGCGAATGGCTTTAACCGCCTTATCAAGCAAGACTTTTTCATCGGCAGCAAGCCAGTTGCGCAAGGTAATGAGGCGATGTAGTCCTGTAGAAGAGACTTTTTTCTGGAAAAAAACATCCTGCAATACATGTAAAACCGCCAGTCTGACGCTTTTTCGTTTATGCAAGATAAAGAGCAAGGCGCCTTCACGCAGCAAGTCTTGTTCCGCGCCTAACAGGTCGTACATAAAGTTTTCGATAGCCGCTTCAGAGAAAAATGTCAGTCTATCGGCAAACAGTTGGTAAAACTCAAATTCAGACGCGATGTGCAGTTGGTCAAGGTGTTTCATCAGTTCATCATTAATGTCATCTGTTGATAAACTGGCTTCTTCAATGGTGGGCTCGAAGGTGTTTTGTTGCCAATCAATCACGGCTTCAATAATGTCGGCCTGCAGGGGCAGATTGTGGTTACTGATGTGATCAAGAACAAGGGTAATGAGTTCGTCGTGGCCTTCATGCGTTGCCAGGGCTTCGAGCAAGAGGGTTTGTAATTTATTCCAGGCCTGAATGGCGGCACTTTGGCCATGGCGGATCTGTATCATCAATTCAAGCAGGGTACAGTGCAGCAGATAGTCATAGGCATCATAGATGGATGTGATATCCAGCTCGTCAGGATGGTGAGCCGCCAGGTGCATACACTGCTCAATGATGACGGGTTCAGAAAGCTCTGTGGTATAGGCAATTTCAGACCATGATGGCGCAAACTCTCTTTCGGCGAGAATATCGGTTACCTGATTAAGCAGGGTCAGAAACTTTTGTTCCACTGTTGGCATAAGGTATAGGGTCCACTGGCTGAAACGAGCGGCTATTATCAGGGTCTTGCCCTGTGTTGTCAGCTTTTTCTTGAAGTTGTGATGTTGTCGGTTGAGAGTCAGAGAAGGTGTTTGGCGTGCCTTGAGCACGGGTGTTGACGGTGTTCAGAATCGTTGCTGGCGTGTTCTCTTGCTTGATGAAAATCCAGTTATCTGGATGGTGTTTGTTTAGCCATCCGCCCAACGCGGGCAAATGCGCTGTTCAACGCCAAGATGATCCAACACGCGGGCCACAACAAAATCAATCAAGTGATGAATTTCAGTGGGTTTGTGATAAAAGCCGGGGCTGGCGGGCAGAATGGTGACGCCCATCTGGCTGAGTTTGAGCATGTTTTCCAGGTGAATGGTGGAGTAGGGGCTTTCGCGGGGGACGAGAATGAGTTTTTTGCCTTCCTTGAGGGTGACGTCTGCGGCACGTTCAATCAGATTATTGGCATGGCCCTGGGCAATGGCCGCGAGGGAGCCGGTGCTGCAGGGACAGACCACCATGGCCGGTGCCACGGCCGAGCCCGAAGCAACGGGTGCCAGCCATTGATCAAGACCATACAGCTTGAGCTGCTCTTCTTTGGCACCATAGAGTTCGGCAAAATAACGACTGCGCTCAGGCCGTTGTGCCGGCATTTTGAGATCGGTTTCGGTGGCGATGACGACTTGTGCCGCTTTGGATATCAGCAGCTGAACGGTGTAGTCAGCTGCCAAAAGGCATTGCAGCAGTCGCAGACCGTATTGCGCGCCCGATGCGCCGGTAATGGCCAGCGTAATGGTTTTATTTGTCATGCGTATTGAGTGGAACTCTGTTGTTGTTGCAGGGCCTGAATCAGTTTTTGATGAATGCCACCAAAACCGCCGTTACTCATAATGACAATATGGTCGCCTGCCTGCGCCGTTTCAAGCACGCGGTTTATGATTTCGTCCACGTTCGCGCACACACGAGTTGCGGTATTGTCATCTGTAGCCCCCAGCGCCTCAGCCAGATTCCAGCCTAAATCGGTGGGCTGTAACCAGAAGCTGACGTTGGCATGGGCCGTGGAATTTGCCAGCAAGTCTTTGTGATAACCGGTTTTCATTGTGTTGGAACGGGGTTCAATAATGGCCAGAATGCGTTGTGCGCCGACCTTGTGGCGCAGCCCTTCCAGGGTGGTGGCAATCGCTGTTGGATGATGAGCGAAGTCATCGTAGAGACTGATGTGTCCAACCGTGGCGAGCTGTTCGAGTCGACGTTTGACGCCGGCAAATTCACACAGTGCAGCACAGGCCTGTTCTATGTCGATGCCAACATGATGTGCCGCTGCAATGGCAGCCAGGCCATTGTGGACATTGTGCAAGCCGCTTTGTTGCCAAGTGACGCGAGCTATTTTTTGGCTACGGTAGAACACGTCGAAACATGATCCGTCGTCACTGAGTAAAGCGAATTGCCACAGTGCAGGGGTATGCCGATCGGCCGTGTTTTCCACGGGTGTCCAGCAGCCTTTTTTAAGACTCTCGGCAATATTCAGATCGGTGGCGGGGGCAATAATACGTCCTTCGGCGGGAATAGTGCGCACCAGATAATGAAATTGTGTCTGAATGGCGGCAAGATCAGGAAAAATATCCGCATGATCAAATTCCAGATTATTCAAAATGGCGGTGCGCGGGTGATAGTGAATAAATTTGGAACGTTTATCAAAAAAAGCGCTGTCGTATTCGTCGGCTTCGACAACAAATACAGGGCTGCTGCCCAAGTGGGCGGATGCCGGAAGATTTTTGGGCACACCGCCAATCAAGTACCCCGGATCGTCGTGCTGCCGGGTTAAAATCCAGGCCACCATGCTGCTGGTGGTGGTTTTACCGTGTGTGCCGGCTACTGCAATGACGTGACGATTCACAAGCACATGTTCTGCCAGCCATTGCGGGCCAGAGGTGTAGGGAATGTTCTGATTGAGCACGGCTTCCACAACGGGATTGCCACGTGACATGGCATTGCCGATGACGACCAAATCGGGTTTGGTCTGAAGATGAGCAGCCAAATACCCTTCCATCAATTCAATGCCGTTGGCCCTTAGCTGATCGCTCATGGGTGGGTAGACATTGCTGTCGCAACCGCTCACCTCATGCCCCAGCTCTTTGGCTAATAAAGCCAGACTGCCCATGAAGGTGCCGCAAATTCCTAAAATAAATAGTCGCATGACAAATGCACATCCAGGTTAATCGTGTTGAATTTGTTATTCGGGCTGGAATAAAACGCGTCAATTCAACTCAAAAGGGCAGTAACGGCAGCTCGAATGATGAAGGCCAGGCTCAGGGCTATTCCGCAACCCAATGCGTGACTGATGTTCAGTGAAAAATGCAGAATTCGGCCTGTGATAACCAAACCCCAGCCAAAAAGAATGATCATCAGGGTGGTGGCAAGCACATTGGCCATGTTGTTGGGCGGTATCTGATTATAAAACAGCAACACGGGTAAGTTGATTAACGTGACAACCGTTTGTGTACCCATGATGGCTATAACGGTCGAGGGGTAAATGCTTAAGGTGGCTTTATAGGCGTGCAATAACCAGAAAAAAATCACCATGACGATCAAGGTGCCCAGACTTAATTCCAGGCCCAGAATGAGGCTGATATTTAAACCCGGGCTTGAAAACAAGGTAGCCATCGTCGCTAGAAAATAAAGCAGGACAATAAAAAAAATCAGGTGCAGGCTGGGCCGAATCTGCTTGGGATGGCACTTGAATAAGCACAGCCGCCATACATTTTCCAGCGACTGTAAAATTGATTGGTCTAATTCCATTAGAGTCCACAGAAGTTAGGGGAACAGAGCATCCCTGAAAGAGTCCACACCGGGGACGGGCTGTTTTGCTGTTGCTGTTCATTATAAGTGCTTCAAGCATTTGAGCAAGTTTAACGCACGTATTTCCATGTGTGTTTCCCCGGTTTTACAAGTATCATGTCGCGTTTAATAAACGAATAGAGATGGAGAGTCGAATGGCAAAGCGAAATGCTTTTTATGCGCAATCGGGGGGTGTGACCGCTGTGATTAATGCCAGCGCCTGCGGTGTGATTGAAACGGCAAGACAGCATAAACAGACTATTGGAAAAGTCTACGCCGGACGCAACGGTATTATTGGTGCCTTGAGAGAAGAGTTGATTGATACCAGCAAAGAATCAGCAAAAACCATTGCGGCCTTGCGCTATACCCCGGCGGGTGCGTTTGGTTCTTGTCGTTACAAACTCAAAAGCATTGAAGCCAATCGCGCGGAATATGAACGTTTGCTTGAAGTATTCAAAGCGCATGATATTGGGTATTTCTTTTATAACGGCGGGGGAGACTCGCAGGACACGGCGCACAAGGTGTCGCAACTCAGTGAAAAAATGGCTTATCCCCTCACGTGTATAGGGATTCCAAAAACGGTCGATAATGATTTGCCCTTGACGGATAACTGTCCGGGTTTTGGTTCTGTAGCGAAGTATGTGGCCGTGTCGACCCGTGAAGCCGGTTTGGATGTGGCGTCCATGTGTGAAAGCTCGACCAAGGTATTTATTCTGGAAGTGATGGGGCGGCATGCCGGCTGGATTGCTGCAGCGGCAGGATTGGCGCAGGAAGAGCAAGGTGATCCACCCCATGTGATTATTTTTCCTGAAATTGCCTTTGATCAAAAGAAATTTCTGGCCAAAGTAAAACGCAGCGTGGCCGATAATGGCTATTGTGTGGTGGTGGTATCAGAAGGCGCGCATTATGCCGATGGCCGTTTCTTAAGTGAATCAGGTGGCAAAGATGCCTTTGGCCATGCGCAATTAGGTGGTGTAGCGCCAGCGATTGCTACCCTGGTTAAAGAAAGCCTTGGTTATAAATATCACTGGGCGGTGGCCGATTATTTACAGCGTGCCGCCCGCCATATTGCCTCGGCAACCGATGTTGAACAAGCCTATGCGATGGGGCAGGCCGCCGTGGAGTTTGCTCTGGCGGGTAAAAATGCAGTCATGCCCACTATCGTGCGCAAAGCCGGTAAAGCCTATCGTTGGAGCGTGGGCGAGGCAAACCTAGCCGACGTTGCCAATGTAGAAAGAAAAATGCCCAGAAACTATATTAGCGCCGATGGTTTTGGTATTACCGACGCGTGCCGGGATTATTTGCAACCTCTGATTCAAGGAGAGGATTACCCACCGTACAAAAATGGCTTGCCGCAGATTGCTCGTCTGAAAAAGGTGATGGTGGCAAAAAAACTTAAACCCTTTGTTGTTTAATGCCTCGTGCAGAACAGGTTGTAGCTATAAAAGGCAGGCGTCGTTCGACCTTGCCTTTATTGTTTAAACAAGGAGAAACATAATGCAAAACGCAGAGCGCAGTCACAGTTTATTAATGGGTTATCTGTTGTGGATTTTCGGTTTTTTGGGCGCGCATCGTTTTTATTACGGTCGCCAACTTTCGGCCACGGTGTATTTTTTTACCATGGGGCTTTTTGGTATTGGCTGGTTGATCGACCTGATCCTGATTCCCGGCATGGACGAAAGCGCTGATTTTCGTTACGAGGCCGGCCCGATAAATTATGATCTGGCCTGGATTTTACTGACGTTTTTTGGCCTGTTTGGCGCGCACCGCTTTTATATGGGCAAGTGGGTAAGCGGTTTGTTGTATCTCTTTACCGGCGGATTTTTTTTGATGGGTTATATCTACGATTACTGGACATTAAACGAGCAGATTGATTATTCCAATCGTTTTGCCAATTACAAACTCAATCAATAAAGAAGAAGGTCAGTTGCGGTATAAACGTAATAATTAATACCGCAATAATAAGAACTACCATAAAGGGCAGGGTCGCCTGGTAGAGTTCCATAATGGGTTTTTTGAAACGGTAACTGGCTATAAAAAGATTCATTCCGACAGGCGGGGTGAAATAACCAATCTGCATGTTGGCGAGAAAAATAATGCCAAGATGAATAGGGTGAACACCATAGGCTGTCGCAACGGGTAACAAAAGCGGCACCATAATCACCAGGGCTGAGAAAATATCCAGAATGGCACCCAGCATAAGTAAAATGATATTCAGTAAAATCAGAAAACTCAGTTTGCTGCTGATGGAGGCCTGAATCATGTCAAACATCTTGCTCGGCACTTGAGCGTCTACCAAGAAATTAGTGAACGCGAGTGATACGCCAAGTATCAGTAAAATACCACCGACCACCATCATGGATTCTTGCATAATGCCAGACAGGCGATTGAATTTAATTTCTTTGTAAAGCCAGAGTTCCATTATTAATACGTAAAGCGCAGTTGCTGCCGCCGCTTCAGAAACCGCCAGAAAGCCGCTATAAATTCCACCCAATACCAAGATGGGCATGGGTAATTCCCAGCGCGCCTCCCACAAGGCTGCGCGCGCTTCTTGCCAGGAAAAAGGTGTTAAAGGCACAGGATTGTGACGATTGGCCCACATACTGTAGCCCGCCAAAAGCACAATCATCAACGCTGCGGGAAGTAAACCAGCGACAAACAGGGTTTGTATTTGTACCTGCTCGCCATACCCCATTTGCTGGGCAATGATGCCGTAGAGAATCAAGGGCAATGAGGGGGGTAACAATAAACCAAGACTGCCCGATGTGGTGATAAGGCCGAGACTGAACCGTTCTGTGTACTTGGCTTTCGTTAAGGCAGGTAACAATAAAGCACCAATGGCAACAATCGTAACGCCCGAAGCGCCGGTGAATGCGGTAAAAAACGCGCAAGTGATCAAAGCGACCAAGGCCAATCCGCTGGGCATCCAGCCGAAAAATGCCGACGTTAGGCGAACAATGCGTGATGAGGTGTTACCTTCTGCCAGCAAATAACCGCTAAAGGTGAAAAGCGGCAGGGCCACGAGCAAGGGCGTGTCTGTAATGCGATACAGCTCAATAACAATGACAGAAAGCGGGACTTCCTGAGAGTAAAAACCTATCATGGTTGCAGCAAGAATCACGGCAAAAAGCGGCGCACCAAAAAGTGCAGCAAGTAAAATTCCGCCAACCACGATCAGATTCATTTAATCAGGCCCTGTTGCTTTCAGTAAGGTCATTATCAGAAGGGTTATTTGAGACCGCTGTCTGTGTCAACGCGAGAAAAAAAGATAAAGTAAAACGCAAGGTCAGTACGGCAAAGGCGATGGGGATAATCGATTCGCAGACCCACGTCGGAATGCCCGCAAATGCGATGCTGCCATCTAGCCGCTCGGATTCTACAAATTCCAGGCTGTAATAAAGCATGATGCCGCAGACGACAGCCGTAAACAAAGCACTTATGCTCTGAGTGAATCGAAGAAAACCACCGTGCAACCAGGGCGAAAGCAGATCAATAGAGATGTGCGCATTTTTGCGACCGGCCACCATAGCACCGGCAAGGGCAACCCAAATAACCAGAACACGCACCAGAGCATCACCCCAAACAATTCCGCCATCAAAGAAATTACGTAAAATTATCTGGGCAAAGGCAATTAAAATCATGGTGAGCAGCATAAAGACCAGCAGACTGTCTTCGCACCAGTGTATCCAGCGCAACAAGCGAGTGATGGGACTGTCTGGGCTTTTGCTCACTTGCTGCCTGCCTGCTGGCTTCTATATGTTTGCAGATGTTTTAACAATTCATTCATGGTTCCGCCCGAGATTTCGCCGCTCTCAAGCAAACGTTTTCTGGCAATTTCTGCTTTGCTGTTCCAGGCGCTGAGTTCGGAACTGCTGGGCTTCATGAGTGTTATACCCTGGTTTTCCAGGGCTTTTAGCGCAGCAATATTGTCTTTACGATTTTGTTGATCAATAGCCTTAAACTTTTCCGTCATCACTTGGCGGACAATGGCCTGGTCTTCGGCGGATAACTTAGTAAAAGATTTTTTCTCGATGATGAACAAGGCGTAAACGTAACTGAGCGGAATATCTGTAATATATTTGACTTGCGTATGCCACTGCAAAGCAATAGCACCGATTGGAGACGTGGCCACGGTATCAATAATGCCGGTTTGCAGGCCTGCCAATACATCGGTCAAACTTAAAGGGATAGGGGTGATGCCATAAGCGCGTACGATTTCCAGTGAGGCGTTGTCATCACTGGGTGCCCACACTTTGTTTTTTGTCAGCTGCTCAGAATCAGTGAGCGAGGATTTGGACATGGCGTAAGCGAATCCACCCTCGGCAAAACCAAAACTGACAAAACCCCCTTTTTCGAAACCGTTTATTATTTTCGAATCCATCTTTGAGCGAACATAATCCACTTCAGCGAAGTTTTTGAAAATCAAAGGCGTATTGTAAATCTGGCTGTCTTTATACACTTTAGCCAGACTGCCGGCCATCACCGCGCCGCCTTGCAGCTGACCTATACGGATTTTTTTCAATACGGCTTTGTCATCGCCCATGACGCCACCGGGGTAGAATTTGAGATTTACGCGATTCTCGGTTTTCTTGCTGATTTCAGCGGCGCCCGCGCGCATTTGTTTCATCCAGGCCGAACCATCGGGGGAGAGGGTGGCAATTTTGAACGTTGTGATTGCCTGCGACGTTGATATGACGAAACTCAAAGATAAAAATAAAAAAAGAGGGATGATTTTTTTCATCTTAAAAGAAATCCTTCAGTGTTGGGATTCAGGTAGATCAAGCTCATGTCATGACCCAATGAAAGCAAACAAGAGCATGCTTTAAAAATAGTTGTTACTTTCAGCAAGCAGTTTCTTCGCCTTGTCTTGTGCAAATGTATTAATCAGCGTCAAATCGGGCGCCACGGGATTACTTGTAATGACTTCTTTCAGGAGTCTGTCGTGGAGTGGCTGATCAAAGACCAGTCGAGCATATTGCTCTGCATACATCACTTTGACAAGCAGGTTTTTACCTTTTGAAATAGCAATGGCACGTTCGAAATGTTTTTTCCCTTCCCCGGGTTTGCCACCTAGCGCCGGTGGTAACAGGGTGGCCAGTGTTGCCAGGTATAAATGACCGCCACCGTTGTCATGGCGGTCATTTATAGCCACTACTTTTTCCATGATAATTTGTACCCGTGCAATTTCAGCGATGGAGTTCCAGTCATCGCTGTGTGCTTGTATCCAGCTTGCCCAGGCGGCACCCAGCGTATAAAGATAGTCGACATCATCTTTGGATGCCTGGTTAACAAGGGTTTTGAATTCGTTGATTTCCGCTGTTTTAAGTTGGCAGAAAATCTCGTTGTGTAAACACGCTGCTTTTTGCGCGAAGTTAAACGATTTATCGGACATCAGCTTACTGCGTTTTGGATCCATAACAAAGGCAGTGGCATAGGCATTGGTTATTTGTGCGGCCGATAGCAGGATGGGAGGACTGTCCGGCTCTGCTTGAATCACACTGTCGAGAAAAATCAGGTAAGCAGGTGCGCCGTCTTTGACGATTTCCAGATCATTATTGTTGAGAATGGCGCTGGACAAATTGGTACCAACTCTGGATCCCGCGTTTGAAACCAGACTGGTACAGCCGCTGAAAGACAGTAAACAGCTGGCAATGGACAAACAGAATAGAGCGCGCTCAAGAGCAGCTTTGGCAGAACGTAAGTGGGTCATATTGGATTTTTAATATCATCGTGTAGGGGAGCCAGCAAGCAAAAATCAACTCAACAAAAATGATCATGGGGGCTGACTTATTTGTTAATGCGCCTTGGCAGTTTATCCTAAAGTTTGGCCTGACAGAAGTTGGAAGCCTGCCTATGTCAATGAAAAAACCGTGATTCATGTCAGGTGTCCTGTTTTCCGTTTAAGCAAGTGGAATATAAAAAGGCAGTATTGTGCTAAGGATAATACTTGATATGATGCTGTGGTTTGCCTTTGCAACCAATCGAAAACTGGCTGACAAGAACTATAACAAGTCGATCACAGGAGAGTTAAATGCCTAAAAAACCACTTGAAGAAGGTTACTTCGTAATCCACGACGATGGTTCTTCCGCGTTGCTGGGTTCATACAGCAAAGCCGCTGACCATTATTATTTCCCCATTCGCAAACAGTGTCCTATTTCCGAAGAGCCTGTTGAAACCGTTGAATTACCTACCGAAGGCATTCTTTATTCCTGGACCTACATTCATATGCCGGTGATGGGCGCCACTGAAATGGGTTATGGCGGTCATGGTGTTGGTCAAATCGACTTGCCAAATGGCGTTAGGGTTCAAGCCAATATCACTGGAAAAGAAGGTGATTGGAAAATTGGCATGAAAATGAAGCTGGACCTCCAGCCTGTTATTAAGAAAGGTGAAACAGAATATTGCACTTTCTGTTTTAGTCCCGCCTGATCATTTTAATAATTATTACAAACTGGAGATTGAATCATGATAGATGACGTTTATGTCATTGGTGTTGGTATGCACCCATTCCAAAGAGTATCACCTCCCATGCGCGACATGGCTTATACGGCGGGTAAGGCCGCACTGGACGATGCCGGGATAAAATTCCGCGACGTGGGCGAACTGTATAACGGGTATCTTGGTGGCAACCTGCTTGAAGGTATTTCCTTCGCCAAGGATTTTGGTCTGAATAATGCCTCGATTACCCACGTAGAAAATGCCTCTGCTACTGGTTCAACGGCCTTTCGCGAAGCAGTCAGAGCGGTTCGTTCTGGCGATTGCGAAATTGCCATGGCCTTGGGTTTTGATGACATGATGAAAATGGGCATGTCCATGATGAAAATGATGTCAGGTGAAGCGCCTAAAATCGATTCCATCATCTTACCCGCTGGATTCTTTGCCATGTGGGCAACCCGTCGCATGTATGAGCAGGGCACTACGGTTGAAACTTTTGCCAAAATTGCGGCCAAAAACTGGAACCATGCGCGTTTTAATCCTTACGCGCAGCGCCAATCAAAAACGGAAGTGACGGTTGAAGAAATTCTGGCGTCCTCTCCCGTAGCCTATCCGCACACCAGTAAAATGGCTTGCGCGGCGGGTGGTGGTGCGGCGTGTGCGATTGTTACGACCAAAAAAATGGCGCAAAAACTGGCAAACGGTCGTCCGCTGGTCAAAGTGATTGGCTCACAGTCGAAGTCTGAACACTACACTGACGGTCACATTTTTATGGGTGCAGTGGTTGGTCCCGCCGATTTGACCACGCGCACCACGCAGGCTCTTTATGAGCAAAGTGGTGTTGGTCCCAAAGACGTAAGTTTTGTTCATGTGCACGATGCGTTCCCTATTGAAGAATTAATGTATTACGAATTAATGGGTTTCTGTGGTGAAGGCGAAGGTGATCGTTTGGTGGCAGAAGGTGCAACCTCTTTGGGTGGACGTATTCCGTTCTCACCCGATGGTGGTTTGATTGCACGTGGTCA
>DAIRVL010000052.1:0-6131 GCA_036802845.1 Pseudomonadales bacterium
CCCGGCCAATGGCCAATTGTTGTTGCTGCCCGCCCGAGAGATCACCCCCGCGCCTTTGCAGCATCGATTTAAGCACGGGAAAAAGCTCAAAGATTTTCTCGGGAATAATTTTGCTTTTATCTTTGCGGCAGGCCAGTCCGGTACGCAGATTTTCTTCCACGGTCAGGCGCGGGAAAATCTGCCGACCTTGTGGCACATAAGCCACGCCCAAACGCGGGCGCTGTTCAGTGCTTAAAGCATTCACGCATTCACCCTCAATGAGAATTTGCCCGGATTTTACCGGCAACAAACCCATCAGGCATTTCAGCAAGGTGGTTTTACCCACTCCGTTACGTCCCATGATACAAGTGACGGAACCTTGGGGGATATGCATGTCGAGTTCCCAAAGAATCTGCGAACTGCCATACAATTGATTAATGCCTTTAAACTCAATCACTGTGCTTCACCCAGATAAACGTCTCTAACGGCCGCATTATTTTGTATTTCACTCATGCTGCCTTCAGCAAGCACCGTGCCTTGGTGCAATACGGTAACGGTGCGGGCAATGCTACGCACAAATTCCATATCGTGTTCGACCACTACAATAGTGTGCTTGCCGGCCAATGCGCTAAGCAACTCGGCGGTGCGTTCGGCTTCATGTGCAGTCATTCCCGCCACCGGCTCATCAATTAATAACAAGCGTGGATCTGCCGCCAGCAGCATGCCGATTTCGAGCCACTGCTTTTGGCCATGAGACAAGATACCGGCACACTGTCCCCTTTGATCTTGCAAACCGATAATTGCGAGAACCTCATCAATACGTTCCAACTGTTCGGCTGTGCTCCGGGCAAACAAGGTATGCAACAATTTTTTGCTGGTTTTTAGAGCCAGTTCGATATTATCAAAAACCGTATGCTGTTCGAAAACAGTGGGTTTCTGAAATTTTCGTCCTATGCCCAACAGCGCAATCTCGGCTTCAGTTTTTTTTAACAAATTAATTCGCTGACCAAAATAGACATTACCGCTATCAGGACGGGTTTTGCCGGTAATCACATCCATTAATGTCGTCTTACCTGCACCGTTAGCGCCAATTAAACAACGCAGCTCACCATCATTAATATAGAGATTCAAATCATTAAGCGCTTTAAAACCGTCAAAACTGACGCTGACGCCTTCAATATATAAAATGACCTGGTGTGATACATCAATAAAAGGCGCCTCTTCACGCAAAGACTCGATGTCATGCTGCTGCCGGAACCAGTGTCGGATTTGAGTCAATGCTGTCATTGAGACGCCTGCTTTTGCGACTTTTTCTCAGCCTTTGCCGTAAAAATACCCATCACGCCTTTAGGTAACGCAATAGTCACGGCGACAAACAAAAAGCCCAGAATAAATAACCAGGCATCGGGCATCAGCGCAGTAAAACGGGTTTTGGCAAAATTGACAATGAGTGCGCCCAAAACTGCGCCATAGAGCAAACCCCGTCCACCCACCGCAACCCACACCACAACTTCAATGGAATTCAGCGGGGAAAATTCTCCGGGATTGATAATGCCTACTTGAGGCACATACAACGCACCGGCAATACCTGCCAAAACGGCTGAATACACAAAAAGCCACACCTTGTAGTCTTCGGTTTTATACCCCACAAAGCGTGCCCGACTTTCGGCATCACGCACGGCCACAATAACGCGACCGAATTTTGATTCGAGAATATAACGACTCAGCAGATAAGCCAGCGCCAACACCAGCGCACTGAGCACAAACAGCACCAGACGCACGCCCTGACTTTGCAAATCAAAGCCCAGAATATCCTTGAAATCAGTCAGACCGTTATTGCCACCAAAACCCATTTCGTTACGAAAAAAAGCCAGCAGCAGGGCATATGTCAACGCCTGCGTCATAATCGACAAATAGACACCCGTCACGCGCGAACGAAAGGCCATCCAAGCAAAGCCATAGGCCAATAGGCCGGGCACCAGCACGACCATGAGCATAGCAAAGGGGAAGGAAGAAAAACCGTACCAGAACCAGGGCAACTCCTGCCAATTGAGAAACACCATAAAATCAGGCAACACCTTGTCACCATACACACCCCGATCACCGATCTGACGCATCAGGTACATGCCCATGGCATAAGCACCCAGCGCAAAAAAAGCACCGTGTCCCAGGCTCAAAATGCCGCAATAACCCCAAATCACATCCACCGCCATAGCCAGCAAGGCATAGCTGAGATATTTGCCCAGCAGCGTGATGGTGTAGGTATCAACATACAAAAAACTCTCTTCCGGCAATAAGCCATTACTGAGCGTGCAAAACGCCGTGACTCCAAACAACAGCAACAAGAAACGCTGACTGCCACGGTCTTGCCACGCCAAGGGCAACAACGAAGCACGGCGCTGTACCCGGCGATTGACGCAGGCATTCGTATTCATTCAACAACCCTGCCTTTCTGTGGAAAGAGTCCACGCGGACGTTTCTGGATAAAAAGAATAATGGCCACCAGAACAAGAATTTTGGCCAGCACCGCACCCACCATCGGCTCCAGAAATTTGTTAACAACACCGAGCCCCAAGCCCCCGACCAGTGTTCCCCAGAGATTACCCACCCCACCAAACACCACCACCATAAAGGAGTCGATAATATAGGCCTGCCCCAAGTTAGGCCCTACGTTAGTCAATTGACTCAAGGCAACACCGGCCATTCCCGCAATACCAGAACCCAGACCAAAGGTCATGGCATCAACCCACTCGGTGCGAATACCCATTGCTTTGGCCATGTCACGATTTTGGGAGACCGCCATCACGTACAA
Organism: Pseudomonadales bacterium; assembly: GCA_036802845.1. Lineage (GTDB taxonomy): Bacteria > Pseudomonadota > Gammaproteobacteria > Pseudomonadales > UBA3067 > DAIRVL01. The sequence goes on from DAIRVL010000052.1 coordinate 2,792, forward strand.
ACCCAGTACTGTTCGTTTCATAATAAAAAGCAGCAAAACAAAAATAAGAAATGAAAACACAATCACGTATAGGCGACCGTAGGTAATCGATAACACCGGATTAACATGCAGCGCACCACTCATCCACTGCGGCGACACCACCTGCCGGTTCAGGGGCGAAAAAACAGTTCTGACCGCTTGCTGCAAAATCAGACTCAATCCAAAGGTCGCCAGCAAGGTTTCCAGAGGACGTCCTTTGAGAAAACGAATAATTCCGCGTTCAATACCAATACCTACCAAGCCCGATACCATAAACGCCGCAGGAATGGATAACACCAAGGCCCACCCTATTGCATCGGGCATAAGCGTCTGCAACACATAGGTGGTATAAGCCCCTAACATGATCATTTCGCCATGAGCCATATTGATTACGCCCATCACGCCAAACGTTATTGACAGGCCAATAGCCGCCAACAACAGTACGGACCCCAGACTCAAACCAAAAAACAGCGTTTCAATAAATGCATACACACGGCGTTTGAATTCAATATCAGTCAGCGCCTGCTGCATGGCGGCACGCAGTTTTTTGTTCGGCTCAACAAAATGCCCCTGATCATCCTTCGCCAGTTTGGTTTCGAGTTTTGCTTTAACCAAAGGCTCAAGACTGCCTGCCAGCGTCACAATGGCTTGCTGTTTCGATTCAAGATCCGTGGAGTCAAGTGCCGCCAGCGCCAGTGCAATATTCATTTTTTCACGCACAGTCGAATCGGTTTCATTTGAGCGGGCACGCTTAAGCAAACTGAGATTTTCATCTGTGCTATGCGTCATGAGTTGATCCACCGCCTGCAAACGAAGTCCGACATCGGGGCTCAACAAAGTCATCCGCGCTAGTGATGCATTTAAATTCTTGCGCAAACGATTATTCACCCTGATTTTTTGTAGCTGACCTTTGGTTTCAAAAGCCAGTACTTTTTGGCTTAATGGATCAAGCACTTCATAGCTGGAATCCAGTTTTCGCAATACGACAAGCTGTTTTTCGTTCTTTCGATAATACAAATTACCGGCAAGCTGAGCCTGAAAAATGGTCATGATGATCCGGTGCATATCAGGATCGGTCGACTCAAGCCCCAGTTTTTCCATGGCAGAGATAAGATTCGGCATTTGACTCAGATTCGCCTGCGACAGCGAAGTAAGCACTGCAGAAAGTTCAGGCTGAGGCGCAAGGGTTTGATTTTTTTCATTCCCCGCAATGCTTTCTTCCGCAAAAACCGATGCACACATCACCGTCAAAACAAGAAAAACCAGCGTCATTCGCATGAATAACACACAGCTAACTACCACAGAATTTTTTTTTGAACGCATACAGACCTTAAATGTTCAAACAACGCAAAAGAAAGAACAGACAACCTGACGCCCCATGGGGCGTCAGATTCAGCTCTGCTTACACTAAAAGTTTTGCCCTGAACATTTTTTTGTTTTGGTATTGTAATTACCGCAGCGCGTCGGCTCCGTCCAGTCGGCAATAATGTCCTTGGAGCCCGGTAAAAAGTCAGACCAAGCATCGCCTTCGACCAGCCCTTTGGTTTCCCACACCACTTCAAACTGGCCATTGTCCTGAATTTCACCAATCAACACAGGTTTTGATAAATGATGATTTTTATTCATCTTCGCCATACCGCCGGTCAGGTTTGGCGTTGTTACACCAATCATGGCCTTTTCCACAGCATCAACCTTGGTAGTGCCCGCTTTTTCGACCGCTTTAACCCACATATTAAAACCTATATAGGTTGCCTCCATAGGATCATTGGTCACGCGTTTGTCATTTTTAATATAGTCATGCCATTTTTTAATAAAGGCCGCGTTTTCTTTGCCTTCGATACTCTGGAAATAATTCCAGGCTGCCAAATGACCGACCAGTGGTTTGGTATCAATCCCCGACAGTTCTTCTTCCCCTACAGAAAAGGCCACCACAGGAATGTCTTCCGCAGACACCCCCTGATTCGCCAGCTCTTTATAAAAAGGCACATTGGCATCACCGTTAATGGTGGAGACTACTGCCGTGGCTTTGCCTGTGCTGCCAAATTTTTTGATATCTGCCACTATGCCCTGCCAATCGGAATGACCAAAGGGGGTGTAGTTAATCATGATGTCTTTATCACTCACGCCTTTTGCTTTGAGGTAAGCTTCAAGGATTTTGTTGGTGGTGCGGGGATAAACATAATCGGTGCCAGCCAATACCCATCGTTTAACACCTAACTCATTCATCAGGTAATCAACGGCCGGAATGGCTTGTTGATTAGGCGCCGCGCCCGTGTAAAATACATTTTTGGACGACTCTTCACCTTCATACTGCACCGGATAAAACAACAAACCATTTAGTTCTTCGAGCACGGGCAAGGCCGATTTACGCGACACCGAGGTCCAGCAGCCAAAAATAACATCGACCTTATCCTTGGTTAACAATTCACGGGTTTTTTCCGCAAACAGCGGCCAATTCGATGCGGGATCCACTACCACCGCTTCCAGTTTTTTACCCAGCAGACCGCCTTTTTTGTTTTGCTCATCAACCATCATCAAAACAGTGTCTTTTAATGTGGTTTCACTGATGGCCATGGTGCCGCTGAGAGAATGCAAGACCCCGATTTTTATTGTGTCGGCGGCCTGAACCAAGGCCGCCATTGAAAATGATCCAACGACCAGCAATGGTACAAGAACTTTTTTAAACGGAATTATTTTCATGGCTTCTCCCTACACAGGTTTGATACGACAGGTTTGATACGCCAAAATTGGCAGTGAATAATTAATGAAGCGGCGCAACTACGAGCGCCGATCATCTGCTGCACGCTGAAATCACTCCTATGTTCCAGGTCAGATGCATTCGCGTACCAAACATTCCCTGTAAAAAATACTGACGAATTTCCAACAAAGACATGGAGTGATGCCACAAGCGATTATGCAATGCATATGCCAGACAAATTTTCTCTGCCGCTCTCACATCATTACAACGGACATCTGCTCGTTTATCTATTTATTCATCATGGATGTGCCTGTTTTTATCCCTGTTTTGCCTGTAAAAACCGCAAGAATGAGCGCATCAATGCACTAAAAAGAGCCGTTCAGTGCCGTACTGGCGCCAAAACAAGGCATCAAATCCAATACGCTAAAAACACCGATCTTGCTGTATTTTAGGTATACGTAATACCTGTGCGGGCGTACTTAAAACCATAAAAAATACACTCCGTTTTTAAAATACCCGCTGTTGTAAAACGCCCTATTTCCACACGAGCTCTGGCAGAAATTCACCCACTAAGACTTGGTTTTTTTACGGCATAAAAAATCCGCTCGCTCTGCCTGAGCGCAG